>JBCBWU010000090.1:0-27907 GCA_039816955.1 Bacteroidota bacterium | reverse complement strand
CCAGGCCTATTCTTCGGTGGTCCTGCGATCTTCAACTTCTTCAGCAACAATCGCTACGGTATAATCATTTGGCAAGTCATTGCTCGCCACCATCAAGGTGTAGGTCTGACCTGGCTCCATGATTAATGGAACGCGGAAGTTGTTGTTGAAGAAGTTGAAGATCGCAGGACCACCGAAGAATAGGCCTGGAGCCCATGCACCCTCAGTACCACCCAAGATGTTCTCACATGGGTTGTCTGGGTCGAAGCCGCCCGCGAATACAGAAATGAAGGTCTGATCCGCTACATCACCGTCAACAACGATGTTGTATACATCAGAAGCACTTACCGTGAATTCGATCAAGTCGTAGCCGTAAGGACCAGCAACTGGATCAAACAAGCTCAAGAAGCAAGAGTAGTTCGCTAGCTCGATGGTTGGATCAGTAGCATCAATTGTACCAGTAGCTGTCTGAATGTCGAAATCAGCAGCGATTACTACATCAGTGTCATCTGGACACTCCAGTACTGGATCGGTCTTATCTTCAGCGAAGATATCGCCCCAACAAGTGTAAACAACTTCTCCGTCCTCCACTAATTCAATTGTGTAGGTGTGATCTCCACAACCTACTACCTGATCGGTATCCATACCGTCTACCATAATGTTGTAGCTATCGATACAATCATCAAAGCCGGTCACTACCATTGCTGGTGTAAGTGTAGTTGCGCAGTTTTCGCCTAAGGTGATGTTGATATCACCAATGCAAGCAAAATTGAATGGTACGGCTGAGTCGTCAATTTCTACGATCGCGGTACACATCGAGGTGTTACCTGCGCAGTCTAAGAAGGTCATCGCTACTTCGGCTCCCCCAATTGCGCCGATCGCCAGGTCGATATCATCACAGTTAAACATCGTTTGATCGATGCTGTAAGTGAAATCATCATCGCAGTTATCAGAAGCACCGGCAGCAATTGCATCGATATCCACTTGGGTTAGCGTGTACATACCTGCCTCGTTCAAGAAGATTCGGATCGTATTACACATTGGGGTTGGGGCAGTAGTATCTTCTACAATAATCACCTGGGTATGTGAGATGCCAGGATTTCCGCAGTCATCTCCGTCCGTCGTCCAGGTCCGTGTAAGTATAAACTCCTGCGGGCAAGTACCGTCCGTGCGTACTTCATTAAAGCTCACCATAATATCTGGTGTGCAATTATCTGAAGCCGTTAGCGTGGCAGCCATTGGGACAGCGTCACATTCTACCGTCATATCCATTGGCAGTGCTTCATTAAACGTCGGACTATCTGTATCTACGGTGAAGGTAAAGGTCTGCTCACACGTATCACTATCTCCGTTTTGATCGGTAATCGTATAGGTACGCGTTACCGTGCGCGTACAACCATCATCACTAATGGCATCGCTGCTACTCAATGTCAATATTCCACAACCGTCTTCTACCGTAGGCAGAGCCGGGTCTGGATTAGGATCACCGAGTAAGTTGAAGGTCGTTGCTGCCGCTGGTACCGTTGGGTTACAACCGGCTGGCAAACCAAAGTCATTATTAGGGCAGGTTAAGATCGGTGGTAAGCCACCTACTTCTACTACCTTTTGTACTGTTTGCGTACAGCCCGGTGATGCTGGAGTAGTGCCATCAGGAGAAAATCCTCCGTTGCCATCATCAGCTCCATCGTAAGTCATCACTACTGTGTAGAAGCCAATGCCTAAAGCTACCGGATCAAACTCAGTGGCCGGAGTTCCATTGATCGTGAAGGTTATCGCATCATCAGTACCGCCATTGGTATCTATACCATCCAGGGTGATCGCTGGCTCCGTGCCACAAATGAAGTCTGGTAGCACTGGGTCGAAGATTGGATTCGGGTATTGGCAAATATTACTAATCGTTAAGGTCACATTAGCCGCACTTCCTTGACCGAATGGGCCTTCAACCATAATGCTGTAGTCTTGAGCATCCACATGCACAAATGGTAACTCATAGATTCCAGCATTGAACGTTAAAGTCACACTGCCATCAGTAGCCACTGGAACACCAGCGCTTTGCACACCAATAGCAGGTATATTATAAGCATCTAAGGCACCACTAGCTGCGGTAACCGTCCAGATTTGATTGGCAGGTAGCATGCCTCCAGTAGCATTCGAAACGGAAACCACTTCTGAGAATTGTCCATCATCGCCCCCCGTGCCAGCATCCAGATCGATGATCGTAGCATTATCCAGACAAGCACAAGGATCAGTTACCTCAAAGGCGCAATCAAATACTTCGATATCGCTGGTGGCACTGTTTACACAGCCATTTGCGTCAGTAAAGGTGTAAGTAATGGTGATTACACCAGTCCCTACGGCCATTGGATCGAAGTTATACTGCGTACCGTTACCCAGATCAGTCACGCCGGGGCCACTGTAGACACCTCCCGAAGGAGAACCGCCCGTCAAAGAAGCATTCGCTATCGGAGCATCCAAGCAATAGCCAGCTACCGTTGTTAAATTTACTTCTGGTCGGTCAAAGACCTCTACTTGATCCACAACTGTGATAGGATCCGGGCAAAAGTCTGTTATCCGGAATGTCCCCACCAGGCCGATGGCGGTACCTCCTGACGTATCGTCGCCAGCGCTCGTCCGTACAGCGAAGGTAGTGCCATCTTGAGATATATCAGATGATTGACCAAAACGATCCCCCATCATTTCTCCAATAAAGGAACTTCCGAAGCCTAGAATGGGGCCTTGTGCTTCGAGACTCGGATCATAGGTATAAGAAATATCATGCACACCTACACCAGCTGCAGCAGGATCAAAGCTATAGGTTTCCCCATTGCCATCATCCGTCACGCCAGGGCCGCTATATACTCCGCCAATAGGTTCGCCGCCCCCTAGACCGTTCTGGGCACCTGCGTCAACACACAGATCATCAAGCGCGGTAAAAGTGGCGGTGGCAAGCGGCAACACAACTACCTCACCACTAGCCGATACCATACAGTCATCGCTCAATGTCAGGCTATACGTAATAATGTGTATACCCGCACCAGCTGCAGCCGCATCAAAGCTGTAAGTTTCCCCATTGCCATCATCTGTCACGCCAGGGCCACTGTAAACTCCGCCTACTGGACTACCACCCCCCAAGCCCATCACAACATCATCATTTGCACAGAAGGACTCAGGAGATAAGTTCAATACTGGTGTTGGACAGATAGCTTCCAAAACTTCGAAGCAATCCGTGCAATTACCATCCAAGGAGCCCTCACACACGCCATCGTTGCGGTCATACACTCGAATATTGTAAAAACCAGCTGGAGTAGCGAAGGGCAGTGAAACAGTACCCGTCATGAAGTTAAAGTCGGCGGAGGCCACGTTCATCGTAAACTGAATTATCGTGGTTTCGCTATTGTCATATATCTCTACACAATGAGAGGTTAAGCTTGCCCAACTTGTTCCTAAGCCAGTAAGAGAAACACCAAAAGTTTCACCCGCAAGTTCGGTGTCCGGGTTGGGAATAATATTCCCCATCGGCGTAGGAGTAGTCACCGCAAAGCAATCAGTACAAGTACCATCCGTATCACCATTACAGTCTCCGGTGGGATCAGCATAAACCGTTATGTCATAATCACTAGCAGCGAAAGCGTCAAGGGGAATATCTAATGTTCCAACCAATTCAGTATTGGAATTGGCCGTGCCTGTGAAGGTCAGCGTAGTAGACGCATTCGAGATAACTACACAATGCGTACCAGACCAGCTGGTGTTATTACCAGTAATGGTCACACCAAAGGAATCGCCACGATCACCACTATTGGGCGAGATGGCGGTCACACTCGGTGGCAGGGGTGGCAAGATTTGGAAACAATCTGTACAACTACCGTCCAAGGCATCGCTACATACTCCATCATTGCGGTCGTACACCCGCATATTGTAGAAACCAGCAGGAGTAGCAAATGGGATGGACAAGGACCCGCTCATGAAATTGAAATCAGTAGAAGCGACGTCTGTAGTGAACTGGATGATTGTATTTTCTGCATCGTCAAATATCTCCACACAATGTGAGGTCAAACTGGCCCAAGACGTGCCGATGCCCGTAAGGGTTACGCCAAAGGTTTCTCCGGCATTTCCTTGGTTAGGGTTGGGCGTAATATCACCCATAGGTGCTGGCTCAGTTACCGCAAAGCAGTTCGTACAATCGCCATCCGTGCTACCAGCACACACACCACTATCATCCGCATAAACAACTACATCGTAATCGTTACCCACACTCGCATCGAGTGGTATATCAATTGTCCCCACCAGCTCCGTATTGGAGTTAGCTGTTGCGGGAAAGGTAAGTGTCGTTGTCGCATTCGATATTTCAACACAGTGTGTACCAGACCAACTCGTGGCTAAACCCGTAATGGTGACGCCAAAGGAATCGCCACGATCACCACTGTTGGGTGACAAGGAAGTGACCTGTGGAATAGCATTGACAGTAAAGCATTCCACGCAACTTCCAGTGTAGGAACCACTACAGATTCCACCCAAGTTGTCGTAAACTACTGCATTGTATAGTCCTGGCGGTGCATTCAAAGGAAGATTCAATGTTCCTGAGAGTGTGCTAGTAGGAGAAGCTGCGCTACTGCCATTGAAGGTGTAGCTGGTGGTGTTATTGTAGATTTCCACACATTGAGTCGTAGGAGTCCCCACAAATTGGAAACCAACAGCTGTAATTGTTACCCCAAAAGACGAATCCTGCTCACCGCTATCGGGTGATGCTGAAATGTTATTGGGTGAATTGACCGTGAAGCAATCGGTGCAACTACCATCCACTCCCCCACTACAACTGTTGTTACTGTACACCGTTACATTATACCCTGAACCAGGTCGGGCATTTGCAGGAATGTTCATGGTTCCGGTAATGGACATGGTTGGCGAAGCTGGCGAGGAAGCATTAAAGCTAAATGTAGTGGTGCCGTCTGATACTTCAACACACTGCATTGTACTGCTACCAGCAAATGCAGCCCCGGTAATGGTGACACTAAAAGAGGTGCCGGCGTCGCCACTATTAGGAGAGAGGGAAATTTGGCTCCACGCCGTGCTTGTACAAACAAGAACAAAGAGGAGGCCCAGGAAGATTCCTTTTAACTTTTCCATGAGATTACTATGCAGAAATAACCAAAAATAAGGGTGCTATCACTCAAAACAACACGCTTGTCGTCACAATCGCCCTAAAATACAATTTTTCTCCTTTTCCGCTGCAAGAATGACTGGCCAAATCCAGTGGATTGGGAAAATTAATGAGTGAAAATGAATTTAGTTGCTTGTAGATTGTATAGCTGTTTCAATCTCTTGTAGAAAAACGCGCTTCCTTTCTGCGTTCTTAGTGGTCTTATTCACCAACTCCAGCGCCTCATTATATTCCCCTAATTGGAATAAGGAATAGGCTAGATTGAACATCCCATCCTCAAAGCGCGGGTTAATCTCCAATGCTTGCCGGTATAGTGGAATCGCTCGTTCGTATTCCTTTAATTGAACCAGAGTGCTAGCATAATTATTGACCACATTAAAATTGTACGGGTTTATATCATAAGCCTTGGCAAAACGCGGCTCAGCGGCAGTGTAATCATTGTTTACGTAGTGAGCGACCCCTTCGTACCAACTTAGTGGCACTACCATCGGGTCTACATCATACCAATCGGACTCGGCTCGTTGAACTTGCCGTCGAATGGATTCTAATTGCTCTCCTCCCCTATTACTTAGGATAACCAAACTGGCTTGGTCGCCAATGAAACGATGATAGCCTACCGGAATATTGATTAACAATAACAGCAGTAAGATGCCGCTCAGGCCATATCGTGCGCTATTGCTAGTCAGCCTTAGACGGCCAGTTAAAGCAGACTCATTGGCTTTGCCCTGATAGAAAACAAAGGCGAGTAACAAGGCCAAAATAGTGAGGTGCTCGATTCGTTCCTTCGGAAAATCAAAAAAGGAAATGATCATGTAGCCAATTAGCATGATTACCAAGACCACCCAACGACTTCGATAAGCAGCTTTGGCTTTGCGAAAGCCGCGGTAACAGTCAATGAGTGCTGAAAAGAATATGCCCAGATAGAGGGCCAAGCCCGGTAGGCCGACCTCGGCCGCTATCTCCAAAAAGTCGTTGTGCGTACGCGTAAAAACAAGGTCCTTCTCCATTAAGCGGTAGCCGCCTTCAATGCTCTTGCTTGGGAAAAACAGTTTCCAATTTCCCGCACCGTAACCCAATACCGGCCGATCTTCAATTAGGTCAACCGTCTTCGACCAAACGAATAAACGCTCCGTAGCCGAGGCGCTTTCCATATAGTTCATGGGGTTGATATAACTTACATACTGCTTACCTATCCCCGTAAATATTAGTCCGATGAAGGTGATTAACACCACCGTAAACATGGCCGTAAGCAGACGGCGATAAGTATTAATTAAAGCCGATTCCCTGCTGGCCAGGAGATACAAGCCATAGATGAATCCACCGATCATCACCGCCAAGAATACGGCCCGGCTGCGCAGCATGAGCATCAACACCCCTACCGCAACCAACAACAGTAAATACCAAGGCTTACGGCTGTGTTCACGCAACCAATACAGGAGAAACCCCAGCATGAGGAAGAGATAGGAAGCGGTCAAGTTTTTGTGTCCAGCATGGCCGATGATTTTATAAATCCCCTTATCTGCTAAACCTTCTGCTCCCAGTTGTTGAAGAATTTGCGTAAGCACCACGATACAAACCAGTATACTGCACGCAGCGATCATTGGAAATATCCGATCGCGATAGCTCTTTTCTTCTTCTAACACCTGCCTAAAACACAAAAACAAGATCGCAAAAAGCAGGTACTTCTGGCTCGCGAATATAGCTTCGCCAAAATTGTCAGCCCACAGCACTGAAACTAAATGCCAGGCGTAGAAAGCAAACAACAAGGCATCCATACCCGTCAGCGATACTTTTTTGAGTGCTGGCAGAACGGCCAAAACGCCCCAGACACAAAACACACTAGCCACCACAAAACGGCTGACGTGAAACTGGTCAACCAAGGATGGCACTTTCACCAGGAGGGTAATAAAGATTGCCCCCCACAAAAAAACCATTATTCGGTTGGCCAATGACATGGACTTGTATTTTAGGACCTTCAAGGTGGATTTGCAAGGCCGTAAATTAGCGGATTGCCGCCAGTTCCGTTATTTCCAGCAAGAGATTTTTTCAAGATTAGTCATATTTTACTTATCCTTGCTTGGGTTCGGATGGCAACAACTTGTGAATAATTGTGATGTTATTGTAGGTATAAGCCATTGCCGCCGCCCGTTTTTCTACTCATTAACTCCGATGCTGAACAATCCTGGCCCATACCGTTCTGAAGCCTTAGCCATCAGTCATCCTCTACAGCGGATTCTGCATCCCTTACTCTACTTTGAGATCTTTTCTTATCCGTTGAAATTAGAAGAAATCCAGGACTTGTGTCGCGGCGAAAGCTTCACCAAAAACGATCTAGAGAAGCATCTGGCCGATGCAATTGAACGTGGTTTGATCTATAATTGTCAAGGGTTTTACAGTTGTCAAAACCGCCCGGATTGGGTAGAAAAACGCATTGATAACAACCAGAGAGCCGAGCGGTACATTCGACACGCCTATCGCATGAGTCACCTCATTCGGCGATTTCCTTTTGTGCGTGGTGTTTTCTTATCGGGAGCCTTGTCCAAAAATGTAATGCCTAAGGATGGGGACATCGACTATTTTATCATCACTAAGCCGGGCCGCCTGTGGGTGAGCCGGACACTTTTAGTACTTTTCAAAAAAATAGTACTGTTTAATTCGCACAAGTACTTCTGTGTCAATTACTTTGTTGATGAGGATCATTTAACCATTGAGGAACAAAATCAGTTTACGGCTACGGAGGTAGCAACCTTAACTCCACTGTATAGCAAGTCTATATACGATCGCTTTTTACAGGCCAACGCCTGGACCAAGCAATACTATCCAAATTTCCCAGCGCGTGACACGCAAAAAACCATTCCAGTTAAAGAAAGTCGTACACAGCGTTTTCTAGAATGGATACTACAGGGGCAACTAGGAGAACGACTTGACACTTTCTTCTACCGACGCACCCTCAAGTTTTGGCAACAGAAATTCGCTACATTTGAACCCGAAAAGTTTGCGACGGCTTTGAAGTCCCGCCCTTACGTATCTAAGCACCACCCACAAGATTTTCAAAACCGCGTATTATCCGAACTTGAGAAACGTATTACAGCATTTGAGGAACGGCATCAGGTACGATTAGACCGCTCCGCACTCAATCCACTTTCCGCACCAACCGAGTAGTAAGCAATCATGAGCAAGGTACTTTTCACCAATGCTTATTTCTATCGTTTCGATAGTAAACAATGGGAGGACCAACGTCCATATCCACCCTACGGAACCATTTACGCGGCTTCGCTCATGCGTTCCAATGGTTATGACGTTCGCCTCTTTGATACCAATCTGGTTCATTCTGCCCAGGAATTGGCACCACATCTAGTAGACACACCAGATTTTCTAGTGATTTACGACGATGGCTTCAACTACCTAAGTAAGATGTGCCTGACCGTAATGCGGGACGCTGCCTTGGAGATGATCGAGATGGCTCGGCCTACCGTTAAGCACATCGTGGTCTGTAGTTCTGACTCCACCGATCACCCGGAAATTTACCTTAGGGCTGGTGCTGACTTCATCATCCAGGGCGAAGGTGAACTGACACTAGCTGAACTTTGTGACCTCCTACAGAATGGAGAAGTCGCTACCGCAAAGAGTATCCTGGGAGTAGCTTTTCTGGAAGATGATAAACTCATCAAGAATGCCCGGCGTCCGGTACTGCGGCAATTAGATGACCTCCCGGACCCTGCCTGGGATCTAGTGGAATTTGGCGGCTATCGCGAAATATGGCAACAAGGCCGCGGTTTCTTTTCGCTCAATATCGCCACCACCAGAGGTTGTCCCTACAAGTGCAACTGGTGCGCAAAGCCTATTTATGGTAACCGCTATAATTCCCGTTCACCGAAACGGGTGGCCGAGGAAATGGCAATGCTCATTCAGGAACAAGGAGCAGCGTATTTTTGGGTATGTGATGACATCTTTGGCCTGAAACCAGGCTGGGTGCAAGCGTTTAACGAGGAGATCAAGGCCCTAGGCGTGAAGCCTCGCTACAAGATCCAATCGCGGGTAGATTTACTTTTGAAAGAAGATACCATCCAAGCGTTGGCAGAATCTGGATTAGACGAAGTTTGGGTGGGCGCAGAATCCGGATCCCAACACATCTTGGATGCGATGGATAAAGGCACCGATGTAGAACAAATTTACGAGGCTACCCGCCTACTCAAGCAACAAGGCGTACGGGTGGGCTTCTTCCTGCAATTTGGCTATTTGGGTGAAACCAAAGAAGATATTGAGAAGACCATCCAAATGGTCAGGGATCTCGTTCCCGATGATATTGGCATATCGGTTTCCTATCCCCTACCCGGCACTAAGTTTTACGATACGGTCAAAGCTCAATTGCAAGAAAAGCAAAACTGGACGGATTCGGACGACTTGGCCATGATGTACCGAGGTACCTTCTCACCGGCCTTTTATCGTCGCTTGCATCGTTATGTGCATAAGGTATTTCGCTTGCAACAAGGTTGGGATAACTTCCGCAGCCTCCTGGCTAAACCTAGCTCCATCAATAAGTGGAAACTGCGTTCTGTGTTAGCCACTGCGTACTATCTACCTGCCATGATCATCGACCGGCAACGCTTGCGCCAATTAGAAACGGACCAATCTTAAGTCGCATGAGCCAAAGTCAACCATTTGATCATGTTGCGCAGGACTACGATGCCACCTTTACGGAAACACAGACGGGTAAGCTGCAGCGGCAACAGGTCTACAAAAACCTTAGTCAGATCCTTCAAGACACTGATATTCAAGATGTTTTAGAAATCAATTGTGGTACTGGTGTGGACGCTGCTTGGATGGCAAGAAACGGTAAAACAGTCTTGGCTACCGATATTTCGTCAGAGATGGTGAGCGTAGCGCAAATGAAGGCTAAACGGCTCCCCGTTGAGGTTCAACAGCGCTTAGATTTTGAATGCCAATCCATAACGGATCTTGATCTAGACAGGAGTTACGACTTGGTCTTCTCTAACTTTGGAGGCTTAAATTGCCTATCCCCGGAAGAACTCAAGACCTTTCTAGCCAAATCTTCCAGCCTAGTCCGACCAGGAGGTTGGTTAGTATTGGTCATCATGGGGCGTTTCTGCTGGTGGGAGACACTCTACTTTTCCCTCAAAGGACAATTTGCTACTGCCTGGCGGCGAATAAGCCGAACACCAAGCATCGCCCGACTTGAGGACAATAGCAGTATTCCTACTTGGTACTACAGCCCTAGTGACATACTCCGGAACTTAGAGCCCTACACCAGTCCCGTTATTCGGCCCATCGGTTTCTTCACTCCTCCTTCCTATTTAGAGCCTTTTTTTCAAAAGCGGCCACGATTACTAGGAATGCTCGATCGGCTGGAAAGCGTGGTCAATGGTTGGTCCTGGGCCGCTTGGGGAAGTGATCATTATTATTTGGCGGTAAAGCGAGGTGAAAATTAGAATTAGGGTAAGAATTAGAATTACAATGGAGTTAGGGGAAAAGTCTGATTCCGAATGGTAGGTCTTCTTCTGTAGGAAAGGAAGGACCATTACCTTGCCCTTGCAGCCACCTGATCTTGATTTCTACGCCAGTCTCAGGATGAACATCGACGAGGAGGTAATTGTCTTTGCGTTGATTTCCCATCCCGCTAGCAATCAAGTAGACATTCTCGCGTCTATCGGCAAAAAAGACGGTGGGCTGGCCAGCTGCACCTACATCGCCAGCAAAGCAATAAACGGGGCGACCACAGGCTTGCAGCATGGGTAATACTTCCGGCAGGAAATTGACAGTTGGTGCCCGGCCATCTTGTGAGTTGGGACGAAAGTTACGATACTCATTATCAGCATCCCACCAGACTAGGTGATGAAAGAAGAGGAAGACGTGTTCATAGTTTGGCGCCCTTTCCATTTGAGCTTTTAGGAAATCCATTTGCTCGTTCCAGATATTCCAGCCACCCAGACCTGGATTTAAGACGATGCATAGATCAACGCCTTGCTCAAAGGAATAGTACGTAATGCCGTAGCGCTCTTTGTAAATCGTTTTGTGCCCTTCATCATGGTTGCCGGTAGTGAAGTAGATCGGAACATCTAAGTCCGCTAATTGTCGGTCCACATTATCCCAGGAAGTATCACGGCTGTAATAGACAATATCTCCAGTGAGTACGCCAAAGCTAAGATTTGGGTAGTTGTTAATATTATCAAAATCAGCTACAAAAGGCATGTGTAAGCCTGGTACAGGTTTTTCCTTTACACCGTAGGTATGCCCCGCCACAAAAAAAGAGTACGGCTCCACTGCTGCTTTTCGCGGGCAAGAAGACAGTAAGACCAAAAAGCTACTGAGTACTAAGAATTGAGTGCAGAGTTTGGTCACGTACATAGCCGATTACGGATCTGGATGATTGAAAGGTGCAATATAAATGAAGTACATTTGTTTCCGCCGCTTAATTCACCACAGCAAGTAATTCCATTCATGCCCCGGTCCATCGGTAGACGTGTACTTCATCGATATGCACTAGCTGCTATTGTGCTGGTGGTGTTGCTAGCTATTGGCTGCGATGAACAAGAGCCGCTTCCTCCTGATCTGGGTCTACCCAAATTAGAAATCCACATTGCCGATCGCGACTTGGATAAAGTAAAGCGTAAACGCGGGGAGGCACTGGCCAGAGGATATCTGGATAGTAGTGGTAAGGATTACGTTCCCGCCTCCATTCAATACGAAGCACAAGCTATTCAAGGAGAAATCCGCCTAAAGGGGGATTGGTTAGACCACCTTCGTGGAAACAAATGGTCTTGGCGAGTTAAGCTAGCAAATGACGAGGCTATACTTGGTGCGGATCAGTTTTCGCTTCAACATCCGCGTACTCGCTACTACCTGCACGAATGGGTTTTTCATCAGATGCTAGAATTTGATGGTATACTCACGCCCCGCTACGAATTTGTGGAGCTTTGGCTTAATGATGACTACAAGGGTATCTATGCCTTTGAAGCGCACTTTACTGAGACACTTACTGCCCGGCAGCAATATCCCGAAGGGGTAATTCTGAAACTGAACGAAGATGGCTTCTGGGAAGCCCAGAATCACCGCTTACGCTACGGGGAGGACGTGGCCTTTGACTTACCAGATTTTGAAGCTGCTACTATTGAGCCCTTTCAAAAACAGCGGGTAAGAGGAGACAGCCTTCTTACTGATGCGTTTGTTGCCGGAAGACAAAGGTTGGAATCACTACGGCAAGCACCCGATCTCAACGCCATTGACATAGATTATTGGGCCAGCTTTTTGGCTGCTGTCGATATTGCGCAAGCCTATCATGCCTTGCGCTGGCATAACCTACGGTGGTTTTACCATCCACACAATACGCGCCTCTACCCTATCGTATTCGACGGTTATGCTCCCACGGGTATTTATAAATGGTTCCGCGGAGAGTTTTTAGGACAAATTCCCCCTCAAGGAAAGCAGTTGACCTTACGGGAAGAGTACTTTATTTTCTCCTTGTTTAATCATCCAGGTTTTAGAGCCAACTATCGTTGGTACTTATTAGAGTACACTAATGAGGAATACTTAAGTGAGTTTCATCAACACATTGGTGCTCGGCTGGGAAAGCTTCAAATTGCTATGAAGGCAGCTTTTCCGGACTACGAATACGATTATCAGGAATTCCGCGACCATGCCCAGCAATTGAGAGAAGCCGTTCTGGCATATGACTTTGAGGAAGCCACTCCTTTTACCTATCAACACGTAAGAAGAAACAAGAACGATGAATGTGTTACGCGGGTTCCACTCTCTTCTATTTCACTTAAAGCACAAGCCGACCCCAGCGGGAAACGAGTAAGCCTGAAAAACTTCTATTGCCAAGAGATACAAATCGAAGCAACTGGACCAAGCAAGAACAAGCCGCTACATGAACTAACCAAGCCCATTACCCTAGCCGCATTTGAGTTTTCAAAAGAAATGGAGGAAATAAGTCTGCCGCTTCCAGAGGGTGACCGTTTCATCTTCTATAGCATTGCTGGGGTCGATTATTGGTTTAAAGAAAAGGTGAACGATTGGCCCATATCAAAGTTAGCGTTTATTGATCCCTGGGAATTGCAGATTGATACTTCTGCGTTTCAAATAAAAGGAGATACAATTACTACAAGAAGTCGTTCTATCACCCTTGATCAAGTGCAAGTCATACCGGCTAATAAGGCCCTGTTTGTTCCAGAAGGCACTACCATCAATTTGAATAATGGGGCTGGAATATTAGCCTTTGGCACCGCAAGGTTGTGGGCACAAGAAAATGACCCCATCGTAATCGACTCTCAAGACGGTAGCGGAAGAGGTATTCATTTTCTTCAGGTATACTCAGCACGCATTAGACACGTGATTATACGAAACAACAAGAGCCTACAAACACGAGGACTACTACTGAATGGCGCCTTGACTTGTTACGGTCGACATATCTGGTTAAATAACCTAACGCTGGAAAATATTGATGCGGAAGATGCACTAAATATAATACACAGCAATATGGTAAAGCTAGATACCATTACTATTAAAAATTGCACGGGTGACGGCCTGGACATTGATTTCTCCGAAGGAGAACTCGCCAATGGTACTTTTGCTCAACTAGGAGGTGATGCCATTGATCTTTCTGGAAGTACTTTTGACCTAGAGCAGTTTAGTATTGATCAGATCGCTGATAAAGGCATCTCTGTTGGTGAAGCCAGTGAATGCTCAATTAATCACTGTTCCATTGCGGAAACGAACATTGGTATTGCTATCAAAGACGGCTCAAAAGTGAATATTGACACTACGATGATCACGAACAGTGATTATGGCCTCGCAGTTTTTACCAAGAAAGCGTATTTTTCGAAAGCTCGTGCTACTGTCAGTAGCTGGTATATGCCATCCGGCGTTAGGCAGGCATACGTAGTGGAAAAACCACACTTATTGACAATTGACGGAGAACTGGCAAGGCACACGCACGAGGCCAAAAGGCTAGCTCCGATTTTTTACCCACCTGTCGAATGAACCTCTTATTTTTGACCTCATGAAGATTTGCTTTACCCATGCTTATTACATGCGGGAAGATCCCAAGGAGCAAAAGATCAATAAACCGTATCCGCCCCTGGGAATCCTCTACTTGAGTGCTTGGCTCGAGCAACAGGGGTATGACAACGAGGTCTTCGATACTACCTTTTCTACCTTCGCAGCGCAACGTGATTATCTGATTCGTACGCAACCAGACATCATTGCGATCTACACCAACCTGATGACCAAGTTGGATGTGATCCGTTTGATTCGTATGATTCGGGCGGAAGAAGCCTTAAAAGAAAGCTTAGTCGTCCTTGGTGGTCCGGATTTGCGCTACAATGTCGAAAATTATCTAGCTACCGGAGCCGATGTACTCATCATTGGTGAAGGTGAGCAAAGTATGTTGGAGCTAGTGCAAGCGGTGGAGCAGGGCCTTCGCCCTCACTTTGGACATATACCGGGCTTGGCCTTTGTGGATAGTGATGGTCAAATTACACAGACACCCGCTCGTAAACATTTACGGGCAGTAGATGAGCTTCCCACTCCCAATCGACATAAGATTGATCTGAAGCAATACCTGGACACCTGGAAGACGCATCACGGCCGCAGTTCCATCACCGTGAGTACACAACGCGGTTGTCCCTACACCTGCCGTTGGTGCAGTACTGCAGTTTACGGACAATCGTATCGGCGTCGCAGTGCACAAAAAGTAGCAGCAGAGCTGAGAAACTTAAAGGAAGCCTACGATCCCGATCAGGTATGGTTTGTGGACGACGTCTTTACGGTAAGTCATAAATGGCTAGCCGCTTTTCACGAAGAAGTCCTGAAGCAAGACGCGGTAATTCCTTTTGAGTGCATAACCCGAGCGGAACGACTCAATGACGAGGTGCTCGACATGCTGAAAGAAAGTGGCTGTTTCCGGGTCTGGATTGGAGCAGAAAGCGGTTCTCAACGCATCATTGACGCCATGGACCGCCGGGTTCAAGCCGAGCAGGTACAAGCCATGACTATCGCTGCGAAAGAAAAGGGAATTGAAACCGGCACTTTCATTATGCTGGGCTACCCTGGAGAAACCGAAGAAGATATTTTCCTCACACTTGACCACTTGACAAAAGCTGATCCAGATCTATTCACAATTACCGTCGCCTACCCCATTAAGGGAACAGGGCTGTACGATGATATCAAGGACCGAATCACCAAGCAGCCAGATTGGTTCAGTAGTACGGATCGAGACATTGATTTTATTCGCACCTATTCTCGCCCCTACTACGATTATGCGGTACGCTGGGTAGTGAATAAGGTACAACTACACAAGCACCGCTTAGCTGGCACCAGTCGAAGTTGGGCGGCGCAGAAGCACTACATCAAAGCTACCCTTGCTCGATTGGGCATGCTTTGGTATCGGGTCTTAACCGAGAAATCACCGCTTTACGAAAACGAGCCCGCTCCTTCAGCATGAGCAGTGAACTAACCTTTCTAACGCCGCCGCAGAATGATTTCGAGGAAGCGTACCTTAGTGCCCGCCGCAAAGAAGGTCGGGTGTATTCGGATGAAATGGTCAGACAGTTGCCTGTTGTTCCGAAAGGGCACCCTCAGGAAAAAGAGTGGGGATTGCGCAGGCACAACGTGCAACAACTCTTGTCGCACCTACAGGAACAAGCGCCTAAGCACATACTCGATCTTGGTTGCGGCAACGGCTGGTTGACTCATCAATTAGTCGCCGGACAAGGTAACTGCAGCGTGCTGGGGCTTGATGTCAACATTGTAGAGTTGGAGCAAGCCCAGCGCTTATTCACCAGTCCAAGTTGCCAGTTTGCTTATGGTGACATATTTAAGGCAGACCTAAGCATCGCCTCATTTGATAGTATCATTCTGGCCAGCTGCGCCCAATACTTTCCTGACTTTCCCGCTCTACTGAATCGCTTATTGGTGCTTTTGAAGCCAGAAGGCGAAATCCATGTTTTTGATACACCCTTTTACTCCGCCGCCGAAATAGCTGCCGCAAAGGAGCGCACAAGTGCCTATTATCGGGAGCAAGGGCAGACAGCCATGCAGGAACATTACTTCCATCGCGCTTGGACCGAACTACAAACGTACCGGTATAAAACACAGTATAATCCTAACACCTTGGCTAATCGACTAAAGCGGAAGTTTGGCAGCACTATAAGTCCGTTTCCTTGGTTGATCATTCGTCACCCAATTAGCTCGGAGGAATAACTATCTTGTCTGCCCTCAATAAGGGCGATTTTTCCAGTAATGAGACGTAAGAAATTTCAAAAGACGCTATTCATCACATCAGCTATCGTTACAGTTTTTTGCGTATTAGTATACGCATATGGCTTATACCTTGACGATGGAAATGGTGTTGTCGTGCGATTTAATATCAATCCGCTTGGTACGTTTATCGTAAGCCACCTTTTTCTTGTTCTGCTTTTAGGAGTTAGCAGCCCAAAGTCCTGGCTTTCAAATACGTCACTTACCCTGTTTTCGGTATTGATCACATTATTCCTTATCGAAAAACTACTGCCCTCCATTGCTATTTATCAAGCGGGGGTAAGGGAATCTATTCAACCAATTGAAGGTGTGTTCCCATATACTTCATATGACTCCGTGTACTTTAAGAACTACATCCCCAACTGCGAATTCCATACCCAACTCATACCAGAAGACGGCGGCAGGAAGATTCTACATCAGGTAAACAGTGACGCGGTGCGAGGGCCAGAAATCCCTAAAAAGTCTATTGGTGAGCAAAGAATACTGCTGGTTGGGGATTCCTATATCCATTCCCTCCAAGTAGCCTACGAAGAATCGATTGGTCCACAACTCGAAAGATTGTTGCCGGATTCCTTTCGTGTTCTCCAGCATGGTTTCCCAAGTTGGTCTCCATTATTGGAATGGAATTGGATACTACGTAAAGGCCTCCAATTTGATCCAGACCAAGTAATTCTATTTCTGTATCCTAACGACTTTTACTCGGGAGACGCCGTGGGTGACAGTGGGTATTTACCTTATGCGCGTTTCAACGACGAAGGAGAACCCATCGCCTTCGACTTTTCTAATGTAGAAGAGGCTCAACTACCGGATGATCGAAATCCTTGGACATTATTAAAAGCCGACTGGCAACGGATGCGCTTGATCAGAATGACCTCATTCATGTGGCGTAAAGCTAAGGCCAAACGAATGTTAGAGGAAAGCGAATTACCACGCTATTTAGAAATGCCCACAGCTGAATTCAGGGAGGCCTATACCCTTAACAACCAAACCAAAGACTTGCTTACCATAGCATTATGGGATTATCTGGAGTTGATGCGTGATTCCGATATTTGGTCAGAAGAAATTAGAGCTAGGGTTGCACAAAGTCTACAGCACATTAGCGGCCTACGGCAATCTCTGCAAAAGCGCAATATTCCTTTGGCGCTGTGTTTGATTCCTTATCCCTGGCAATTTCCCGGAGAAAACCTCGTGCGTAAATCGCAAATTGGTGGCTGGAACGAATTCGCATTTCCAGCAGGTGGACTAAGGGATATTATCAAAGAATTCTCTCAGAAGAGTGACATCCCTTTACTAGACCTATACGAGACTACCTCTCACTACAAGGAACAGTTCCCAGACGAATTATTATATTGCCCCTCCGACCCACATTGGACGGTTGCAGGCCACCAAATGGCAGCTAAAGCGCTCCTACAATTCTTGCCAGAACTGGATTTACCCATGGGTGAGCAATAATATGAGACAGGACACCAGAGCACTCCCGTTGATTCTAATTTTAGGCTTAATTGCCTGGCGCTTCTTACACTTTGGTCCTGAGCTAGACCTACCACATGATTGGCGACAAGCTGATACAGCCTATTACATCTATGATTTCTATAAAAATGGAATCGACCTACTGCAACCCGCAGTTTGTTGGATGGGGGCTGCTGATACCGTCATTCTTGAGTTTCCATTACCCGAAGCGATCGTTGCACAGCTACAACGCTGGTTTGGAGAAAGTATGTGGCTGTGCCGGGCCATCTTTCTGCTCTTTTTCCTTTTGTGCACCTACTATTTTTATCGCATTGTCGAACTGTTATTCGATAAACAAACTGCCCTGTGGGCCGCCGTAATTTACCTTGCCCTACCCCTTGCGCAATTTTATTCTCGTGCTATCCATATCGATTTCTTTGCTCAAGCCTTTGCCTACGCTACCTTTTACTACACTTTAGCTGCTTGCCACAAGCGGTCAAGTTTCCTTCTTGTCGCGGCTGCTGCTTGTGCCACTATCGCTATTTTGGTTAAGGTTCCCTATCTATTTTACCTGGCTATTCCAGTTCTAGTGTATGCTTTCCACCATCGTCTACTACAATGGCTAGTGTTGCACTCATTGGTGTTCTTACCAGCAGTTCTCATTTTCCTCTTATGGCAAAAGCACGTTTATGCGACAAACGCAGCTGCTCCAGACTGGGACTACATTCTTCACTACCGCAAATTTGATCAAAATGCATCCTGGTATTTTGGAGTAATTGAGCAGCGACTTTCACTGTACCATTGGAAGGAAATAGGGCTTCGTGTGTTAGTTGAAGCCGGAGGTGTATTTGCAGTCCTACTACTCCCTTTTTGGTGGAAATCCCAAGGCAAAACTATCGGCTTTACTGTGCTCTTGAGCTGGGTGGGTTCTTTGGGGATCTATGTAATACTCTTCTTCAACCTCAATGCATTTCACAACTACTACCAGATACCATTTCTAGGGCCAATTGCGATTTTTGTTGCGCTGGCTTTGCTATCGATGAAGCAAAGATGGGGGGCAACAGTCCAGATTAGCATTGCTATTGGAGTAATAAGTTTATGTACCGCCTATGCGGAATGGAACTATTACCAAACTCCAACTGAATTGGATGAAGTAGCAGATAAAATACAAGAGCTTGTACCACCTGAGGGTCTACCTGTAGTGGTGTACAAGAAGTTTGATTGTAGAAACCCACGTATCTTGGCCAGAGCTCGAAGACGAGGTTGGTCATTGCAAGAAGCAGCTGCCAGCCCGGAAGTAGTCAAACGCTTACATGAAGAGGAAGGAGCCACCCATTTAATTGTGGTCGAAAACAACATATTAGCGAGCGAACTTCTGACTTCATTTAAGTTGAATGAAATACAACAGATTGCGGCGGACACTTTACCAGCGTCTCGTCTAAGCTTAGTACTTTTTCAATTTCTGGAATGAGTGTAAAGCATGTCATATGGATCACCCCTGGCTTTGCTGCTGACGAAGCAGATAGTCAGTGTATTCCCCCGCAGCAACTCTTGGCCAAGGCATTGCTTGATGCAGGTATTCAACTGCACATCGTTACCCTGCATTATCCGCACCAGAAGAAACCTTACTATTGGCACCGAGCGGATGTTTATCCCTGTTTTGTTTCCGGTAGGCTCGCTAAAGTAAAAACCTGGCTCAAAGCCTATCATCAGATCCGTGTATTGTGTAAGGCCTATCCTGAGGCCATCTTGCACAGTTTTTGGCTAAATGATGCTTGCCTCCTTGCGCAATGGGTTGATCGCTTTCGAGGGCGTAGGCATCTGGTTACGCTCATGGGGCAAGACGCCAGGCCTACTAACCGCTACCTGCGTCTACTGCCACTGGCTAAGATGTACAAAGTTGCGCTATCCCAGTTTCACGCCCAGGAATTCCAATGCAGCACGGATTTGACAGTACAAGAAATTATCCCTTGGGGTTTGCCCGATGTGGTACAGCCTGATCAAGTTCGTATTTATCACTTAATCGCCATTGGTAATCTCATTCCTCTTAAGCGCTTTGAAGACTTCGTTCGAGTCATAGCGGATGTGTGTGCAGCGATACCCGATCTGCGTTGCCTTTTGATTGGCGATGGCCCTGAGCGGGAGCACATAATTAACCTCAGCCAACAGCTTGGTGTCCAGGACCAATTGGAGCTAACTGGCGCTATTCCTCACGAGCAAGTGCTTGAATTGCTAGCGCAATCACAAGTTTTAGTACATCCGTCTTCCTATGAATCTTTTGGCTTTGTTCTGGTAGAAGCCCTGCAACAAGGCGCTGCTGTGGTAGCTCGTCCGGTAGGTATTGCCCCAGAGCTTGCGGGGGTACAATTAGCAACTAGTCGAGTAGAATTTAAGGATAAAGTGCTTACTTCACTACGAGCTTCAACTTCAGTGACCTTGCCCACTAACTTTCGGTTACAACGGGTTAAAGGAGCCTATTTACAATTATACGATAGACTGTCGTCTGAGAACAGAAGCTAAAGTCCAGTAAGGAGTTCAGCGTTTTTTCCCTTACTTTAGCCAGCTCTTAGTAGCCGTAGCAATGACCTCCGAAAACAAGCCCAATAAAGTAATCCTCTTTAATCCACGTAGTGCGACCTCCAAGCACCGGATTCCTAATAGCATTCTACAGGTAGGAGCTGCTATTCAGGGCAAGTACGACTATGTTTTTGTGGATGGCAACATGGAACGTGATCCGTGGAGTAAAATCGAAAGCTATCTCGCTACCGGTGAATATGGCTTTTTCGGTACGACAGCCATGCCTGGCCCGCAATTGCAGGAAGCTATTCCTTTCTCTAAACGAGCCAAGGAACAATATCCACACATCATCAACATCTGGGGTGGTTACTTTGCTGCTAACCAATATCGGGTAGTCATGGGTGCGCCCTTTATCGACTTTGTGATCAACGGCCCTGGCGATAAGGCCTTCCCGGATTTATTGGATGCCCTCACTAACAATACGCCGTACGAGTTTATCCCCAATTTGATTTATCAAACACCGGATGGGGAGATTCTCAAGAGCCGCAAAGAAGATTTACTAGATCAGGATGCCCTACCGGAATTACCCTACGATCATCTGAATCAATTCTACCCGCTAGAGCAATATCTGACGCGTACTTTTTTGGGGGAACGCACTCTAGCTTATCACTCGAGTGTAGGCTGCCCCTTTAAGTGCTCGTTCTGTGCGGTAGTCCCCATCTATGAGGCACGCTGGAAAGGCAAAAATGCGCAGAATATTTACGCCGACGTTAAGAAGATTAAAGAAGAATACGGGGCTGATTCAATCGAATTTCACGACAACAACTTTTTCGTTTCCGAAAAACGGACGGCCGAATTTAGCCGCTTGATGAAGGACGAAAACATGATCTGGTGGGGAGAAGGACGGATTGACACCATTGATCGCTACAAAGATGAGACCCTGGCCTTGATGCGAGATGCCGGCTGCCGGATGATCTTCTTTGGTGCCGAAAGTGGGAACGACGAAATCCTCAAGGAAATGGATAAAGGCGGTAAACAAACCGCCGAGCAAATCAAGCGTTTCGCCGGGCGCATGAGACAGTTTGATATCATTCCGGAATACAGCTTTGTACTTGGCATGCCTGCGCCGACGCCCGAAAAAGTAATGGCACAGATTGATTCCGATATTGAGTTTATCAAAGAAATCAAAGAGATCAATCCGGATACCGAAATCATTATCTACGTCTACAGTCCAGTCCCAACTGAAGGTTCGGATCTGTACCGACGCATCACGGAGGCTGGATTCAAATTTCCAAATACGCTCGAAGATTGGCTTAGTCCAGAGTGGCAAGCATTTGATCTCCGTAAGAATCCACTGACGCCTTGGCTAACGCCAGCTATGGTGGACAAAATCAAGAATTTTGAAACGGTACTCAACGCCTACTACCCTACTGCTGCCGACGTAAAACTGACGCAGTTTCAGCGCTGGACGATGCGTAAACTTTCGGGCTTTCGTTACCGCCAAAGCTTGTACAATTTCCCTTACGAACTGAAGGCCTTGCAAAAATTCTGGCTCCGCTATCGCCAACCAGAAATTGAAGGATTTTGATTGGGATCGGTGCAAAATGGAGCAGTTGGCACATTGCCGGATTACTTTTGCTCTTTCTTTTACTAGTAAGTCTGATTCTGCGCTGGCAATGGCAATTTGCCGGTCTCTATGGCCAAGATGCCCACGAGTACTTGCGGTACACCAAAAGCATAGCAGGATGGCTAGGCGGAGATGAACACCCGGGAGAATTCTTTTGGCCATTGTCCTTTCCCGTATTCGGTGCCATCTTGTCCTATGTTTCTCCTTTTTCCACCGCTGACAGTCTCCAGATTATTTCACTTTTGGCTCACCTGTTTACGAGCCTTATATTAATACATCTCCTTAGCGAGCGGCAGTCAAAAGTTGGTGTTTTCTGGGTCGTCCTAGCTTACTTCTTGAGCCCTCAGGCCCTGCGCTCTGGTTTTCTGGTTATGTCAGACGCGCTCAGCGTACTGGGAGTAGTGGGCTGTTATTATTTTTATTTCAAGTCTCAAAAGGACGTATCACTCCTTAATCTTCTTGGTCTATTCTGTAGTGCCGGCTTGGCCGTCAGCACTCGCTATGTCGTCTTTCTCTTGGTAGTGGGGCCGGTGCTTCATCAATTTATTCTTAGCCTCAAGAAAGGACGTTGGCTATATCTCCTGATTAGTATTGTTGTAGCGCTATTGTTTTTCGTGCCGCACCTTATTCTTCGTTGGGAGGATCCATTAGATTTTCTGCAGCATCAATTCATGGGCAATTGGTCCTTTAGCAATAGCTGGAAAAATCAATTTGCCAGTCCCACTGGACAATTTTACTATCGATTCCCAAATCTGATTTATAGTTTCTTTTATTGGTTCCACCCAGCCTTTTTACTTCTTGGCATCGTCTTTATTCCTTTTATCAAACATTGGTGGCCTAAAAATTTGCCGCACAAGTTGCTTCTCTTCAGTGTGCTGGGGTATAGTATTTTTTTAGCAGGGATACCCTTCCAAAATCAGCGGTTCTTACTACCCGCTTTACCTTTGGTGATAATCTTGTTTTATCCCGCGGTGGAGCAGCTAGTGGAGTACCGAACTCGGCTCGTCCGATGGTTGATCCCAATAACCCTGTTTGGCTTTGGTTTGCTACAACTGGGGGTATTCGCCTACATGCTGAAGCCCCTAATAGACTTAAACCAGATTGAACAACAGCTTGCCGAACGTTTACAGCATTATCCTGCCCATCAGCTATACACTTTCTACTATGATCTAGCTTTACAGACCTACGAAGTACCACAACCCATTACCAACATCTGGAAAGCTGAAGAGATAAGCTGCCAGAAAGATGATTTGGTACTCTTTCATCCCACTCAGTTTAGCCAACAGTGGCAGGGGCATCGACTCCTGCAAAACTGGACTAAACTGCAAGAAGATTGCGGATTGGAATTGTTAGAAACTATGCCTAAAGGCTGGATGCTGTATCGCATAAAGGATGTGGTAAATGAATAAGCTCCTCTCCAAGATATGGCAGCAAAGTCCCATCGTATTCAATCATGGACTGCGAACTTTTATTCTTGGCCTTGGCAACATGGTGATTGCGGTATTGGCCATCCAGCGCATCTCCGCTGACTTTTGGGGGAGCTTTGTGCCCTATTTGCTGTGGATGGGTGTTGGGCTCCACATTGTGAGCTGGGGGAATAAAGAATACCTGCTCCGATCATTCAGCAATCGCCCCGAACAAGAAGGGGAAGAGTTTTATCGTGTACTCTGTAGTCGCCTGCTCTTGCTAGGCTGCTTTTGTATCAGCGGTCTATTAGTTTTCCCAAATCCGACGGGTTTGGCGTTGGCCCTGTGGTTGCTCGTCTATTTTCTCTACCAATCACTTGATGCGCTCATTACCTTCCGGCAGGCTTTTGGTCAGGCCTGTATTGCTGATGTCGTTGGTTTAGCGATTCTAATCGGAGCAATCATTTTCTTTCCGGAAAGCTTGGATATCCGTTCCTTAGCATTGCTGTACGCGCTATCCTTCCTAGTTCGCACCATCGTGCTATTAGTCTTTCTGAAGGTACCGAGCTATCGCATTCAGGATAGTTATTTCGACTTTGGTTATTACGCTATCGCGCTACCATTCCTCATTATCAGCCTTATTGGTATGTTGAGTTCAAGGGTTGATCTATATACTGCTACCGCCGTTCTATCAAAAGAGCAAATAGCACAGTACCAAATCATTACGGCTAGTTTAGGTTATGTTCGAGCGGCAGCAGGCATTTTAGTCTACAGCTTTATCAAGCAGGTCTATCAACTCAGTTGGACTGCTAGTAAGCTATGGCTATACCGTCTTATTGCTCTAGGCGGACTAATCTCAATTGTCGGTAGTTTAGGTTTATATTTATTGACCAACTGGTATATGGGAATGCAATTACCCGACAGCCTCTTCCTTCTGGCAATTTGGTACGTTTGGCCGGCCTTCGCCATTACACTCTGTGTGATCCGACTCTTCAAGCTTGGTAAAGAGCGTACGGTTATTTACCTAAGCCTACTTAACTTGTCCATCAACCTGATCCTCTCCTTAATTTTGTTTCCACCGCTCGGGCTACAGGGAGGACTCATTGCCGGAGCAATCGGCACTACCGTAATTGCTGGGCTGCATTTATACTTATTCCAAAAAGGAAGTTCATTACTCAATCAAGTGGGAGAGAAATGAGGCGAATAATCCGACGGCTACTCCAACCCCTTCTTTGGCACGCCTACCGCTGGTACAGTCGTAAAGAAAGACGGTATCCTATGGATGGCTTGACACTTTTTCTGGCCCCTTCTGTTTTCCACCCAGCCTGGATGCTTACTACACGTACTATGACGGAGTTCGCCTTGCGGCAAAACATTACTGACAAAAACATACTAGAGCTAGGAGCTGGCAATGGATTTTTGGCCTTGTCTTGCCAGCGAGCAAAAGCACAGGTTACCGCTACTGATATTAATCCAGCTGCAATCGCTTCCCTGCGCAAGAGTAGCGCTCACAACCAGCTACCCCTCACCATTATTGAGTCCGATCTGTTTGAGCAGATTCCTGGTAAAAACCAGTTTGATTACATCTTTATCAACCCACCCTATTTTCCGAAAGACCCGAATAACGATCAGGAGCGAGCTTATTTCTGTGGCCTAGACTTTTCCTACTTCAAGCGGTTATTCCAGCAAATGCGAGATTGGAGTAAAGCTCAAGTATTTATGATCCTTACGGATGATTGTGAACTGGAGAGCATTCAGCAAATTGCGACAGCACACGGCTGGCGTTTCGAGCTGGTACTAGAACAGAAGAAGCTGGGTGAAACGCACTTTATCTATCATCTATCGCTGGAGACCGAGGCTTAAGTAGCACCATAACAATCGCACCCGACTCTTTTGCCGAAACCGCCATTCCTGCCATTGGTGCAAACCTAATCGATAACGGAATTTCTGCCAATAGAGGTAACAATTTTGCCTAAGGGATAAAAGCACCAGCGGTTCGGGGAAATCGTAGTCTAGATGCTGTAGCTCAGCCTGTAAAAAACGTCGAATTGCCGTGGATGTAGCAAGATCCAATTCCTTTCGATAACGCCCTACGCTTTGACTTGTGACCTTGTCTTGGAGTTTAGCGTGAGCTTCCTTCAATTCCGTAAAACTGTCTTGCATTAAGCTTGCTGATTGGAATTGGAGCATTTGTGTTTCGTACTCAACATCCAAGAATTCGCACAGCGTCTTAATCGTGTCCTCCGGTTCCGTCACCAAATCCGCATACTCCAATTCGATGTAATCTAAAGTAGTCGCTTCCTTAAATTTTCGCATTCCGGCCAGCGCTCTGCGCACCAAGCTGGCCGCTTCAAATTGTGCAGCCCATAGTGATACACCAACTCGAGCCTCACTCTTCAGCAAGGCTTGGGCAAGCGAGCAAACTATATCTAAGGGATGCCGGTAAAGTAGAATGATGCGGGCATTGGGTAGCAAAGCGCTAATTGCTGGGAGGTAATAGGCGTGGTTTGGCGTTTTCTCTCCAAATATGCACTTGCCCTTGCGTTTGAGGTAATCATTTGCCCAATCTTCCAGTAGTGGTTCTAAAGCACCCGTAAAACTTGGATGAGCATTGTAGAAATCAGAGATGACATCACGCGCTGGGTCCTGGAAAATCTCGAGGCGGCGCAGCAAGTCTTTTATGATCTGCTCATATTGCCATTGTGCTGCAATCTGGTCTTGCACTAATACGCTGCGTAAAGACTTAAATAGAATCGTTTCCGGGCAAACGGCAACTTGGCTGTGCTGGTCTAGCATTAACTGCAACATGGTAGTACCCGAGCGGTGTGCCCCAACTATGAAGAAAGGCCGACAAGAGGGAGCATCCGCTGGTTTACTCATGAGTAATCAATAACAAACGAGTCAATTGCTAGATTAACTTCCTTGGAGTACCGCCTCCAAGGCTGCTGCCGGTTGGATTAACTTGCCAGTATTTTGAGTATCCTTTGTATTCTTTCCTGTCTGTTGCAGGATTTTGAAAGCTTCCTTGTTAGTCAGAGATGGTCTGACGCTTTTCATGATACCGATAATCCCGCTTACGTAAGGTGCCGCCATGGAGGTACCATTATGCGCTGCATAAGTATTATTCGGCTTCGTACTGTAGATACCTACTCCGGGTGCGGCTACTGCCATTTCAATTCGGTTAACCCGGTTGGAAAAACCAGCCCGCTGCAATTGATTATCGATAGCCGATACACCAATGATGCCAGTAGAGTTGACCGGAGCAAAGCCAGCAGCGTCCCGATTACTATTGCCAGCGGAAGCGACTACGATAGCACCGCGATCAGTGGCGTACTTGACGGCTTGTGAATAGGCCCGTTGACGACTTTGGGTACTAAATCCACCGAGCGACATCGACAAGACGTCAGCACCGGCATCTACAGCTTCAATCATCCCTTTGATAATCGATTGCTGGGTGCCACTTCCACCAGCACTCAAGACCTTGACACTGCTAATTTCAAAAAACTCATTATTGCGGGCGTAAGAGGCTACTCCTACCCCATTGTTAGTCACCGCGCCAATGATGCCGGCACAGTGGGTGCCATGTCCTTGTGGGTCATTGTTATGCGATTTCTTGATGGAACGGAAGTTGTCTTTTAGGTCTTCGTGCTGGGCATCAACACCGGTATCTAGTACTACAATCAGGGCCTTTTCCTGTGGTCGCACCTGAGCGTCATTTAGTTGGCGATACAGCTTATCCATCTCCAAAGCCGCCAAGGCCCATTGTTCCGAAACACCAGGGTCATTTACTCCCAGTTGCTTATTCAACTTGGGTAAAGTACGGGCTGGGTTGATTTCAATTTGAATTATTTCATTGGGTTCGACCCAATCTACCCAGCCGGTCTCTTCAATGCGCTGCATGATGGACTCGATATTGGCCATCTGATCAGCTGGAATATTGACTACCCAGTAATCATCCAAATCGGTTTGATCAGCACGAGAAGGATCAAAGGCGCGGCTGGTTTCCCAGCCCTGCTGCATAATCCAGCGCTTCCAGCGTTCCCAGTTTTCTTCGTGATTCAGTTCTACGAGTAACTCGGCACCACTATCTAGATTAAGGCTATTGTCCAGCGCTTCAGCTGCAGCTTCTTGTGATCCATGCTGTTGCTTGGGTTCAAAAGCCTGGTGAAAGGCTACCATTGACAATAGAGCAACAATACTCAGCGGCACTGCGAAACGTGTAGTGGCTACTGCACGGAACAAAAGTGCTGCACCACCCAGGAAGAGCAAATCGGTGAAACTTTGTCCCAGAACAACTTGCAGAGAAGCGGATGAAGTGATCAATCCAATGAACCAAAGACCTAAACCAGGAAAGAATGCTAGACGCAGAGTTTCCAATCCCTTTCGGTCCAACATAAGGCCTAGCAGACCAATCAAAGCGAGTACAAATCCAATGGAATACAACATAATTTCGGGCTTTATCTAAATGGCAAAAACCAGAGCGCAGCGAGAAGA
>JBCBWU010000008.1:0-69189 GCA_039816955.1 Bacteroidota bacterium | reverse complement strand
ATAACCTGGCGGCCTTCTTCCATGCTATGGTCCGAATCAATACCATCTTGATTGACTTCTGCCGGGATATTTGGACCATAGCATGGAAGAAGGCCGCCAGGTTATCATAGTGCTCTATTTGAGTAGTTGGGTATGCACGGTTGAGCCCCAGATAGCTCTCCGCAAAATGATCCGCAAATTCGTGCCAATCTATGGCGGGGTAAGCCGCATAGTGTGCATTTAAATTTCCGGTGGCACCGCCAAACTTTACCTTGAGCCGAACTTGCTGCAATTGCTCCAGCTGCTCACGAACGCGTTTGGTGAAAACCGCTACCTCTTTACCCAGCAGGGTGGGAGAGGCCGGTTGCCCGTGGGTACGAGCTAGCATTGGAATCGCCCTCCATTCCTCCTGCAGTGTTTCCATGGTTTGGAGTACCGTAGCGATCGCAGGCCGGTAGACTGCTTTGTACGCATCGCGCATGGACAAGGGAACAGCTGTATTATTAATATCCTGACTGGTTAAACCAAAGTGCACAAATTCTTGTACTTCATCCAGGCCCGCTTCCCGAAAAGCAGTTTTGATGAAATACTCTACCGCTTTTACATCGTGATTGGTTGTTTTTTCAATTTGCTTGACCGCAATAGCATCTTTTTCTGAAAAATTCTCGTACAAGCGATGCAGATTCTCAACCTTATCGCGTTTTAGATGCTTTAGTTGGGGTAAACCGAGGTCATAAAGCGCTTGAAAGTATTTGATCTCTACCAGAATTCGATACCGTATCAATGCGGCCTCCGAGAAAAATGCACTCAATTCGGAGGTTTTTCCTTGGTAACGGCCATCAATTGGGCTAACTGCACTTAAAGGAGTCATCAGGACTTATATTGTTTGGTGGAAGCGCGGCAAAAGTAAGGAGTATTTGAGTCCTGAACAGTGAACAATTCCTAAAATAATTACATTTGCAGTTTTGTAAAGGGAATAATCCTGGAGTGCAGAAGTTGAACAGAACCTGAATTATGCCAAAGAACCTTGTAATAGTAGAGTCACCTGCTAAGGCGAAGACCATCGAGAAAATCCTGGGTAAGGATTTCGTCGTAAAGTCGAGTTTTGGCCACGTTCGCGACCTGGACAAAGGAAATCAGGCCGTGGATGTAGAGCGTGATTTTGCGACCAAATACGTCGTCTCTCCGGAAAAGCGAAAGGTAGTCAAAGAACTCAAAAACTGGGTTAAGAAAGTTGATGAGGTCTGGTTGGCTACGGATGAAGACCGCGAAGGAGAAGCCATTAGCTGGCACCTGTGTGCGGTACTCGGGCTGGATGAGCAAACCACGAAGCGGATTGTATTTCGTGAAATTACCAAGCCAGCCATTCTAAGTGCTATCCAAAATCCACGTACGGTAGATCTGAATTTGGTTGATGCTCAGCAGGCACGCCGGGTACTAGACCGACTCGTTGGATTTGAGCTATCGGGCTTGCTGTGGAAGAAGATTCGCGGCAAGTTGTCTGCTGGCCGTGTACAATCGGTTGCGGTCAAGCTGATCGTCGAGCGTGAACGCACTATTCGGGCTTTCACCCCCCAAGCTTTCTATCGCTTGGATGCTATCTTCAATGTAAAGAACGAAGCGGGACGTATCGTCCAATTGAAGGCAACTTCCCCAGAGCGGATTGCTACTCTGGAAGAAGCAGAAGGGCTTCTTAATCAGTGTGTTGGAGCTAATTTTTCCATCTCCAATATCCAGTTAAAACCACTCAAGCGGAAGCCTGCGGCTCCTTTTACAACTTCCACACTACAGCAGGACGCCAGTCGTAAATTTGGCTTTTCTGTAAAGCGTACCATGCAAGTGGCTCAGCGCTTGTACGAGGCTGGGCATATCACTTATATGCGTACAGATTCCATCAGTCTGTCTGAGGTAGCAATTGCTAGTATTGCCCAGCAGATTGAACAAGATTTTGGAAAGGAATATGTAAACGTTCGCCGCTACAAAAACAAAAAGAATAGCAACGCTCAAGAGGCACACGAAGCTATCCGCCCTACTTACATTGCCAAACAAAATGCAAGTGGTGATCGCGATGAGCAGCGCCTTTACGAATTGATTTGGAAGCGTACGATTGCTTCGCAGATGGCCGAAGCCAAGCTAGAGAAGACCATCGTTAATATCGAGATCGATAAGGCCCCCGGTCGTCTGCTGCGCGCAGAGGGTGAGGTACTCGTATTTGATGGTTTCTTAAAGGTGTACTTAGAGTCGAAAGACGATGAGGATGAGGAAGAAACTAAGGGTATGCTGCCGCCGCTTACTGAAGGGCAAGTACTACCACTAAATAATCTTACCGCCACTGAGCGGTTCACGCGCCCGCCCGCGCGCTACACCGAAGCAGGCCTGGTAAAAGCATTGGAGGAGAAAGGTATTGGCCGTCCTTCTACCTACGCACCTACCATCAGTAAAATTATGGAAGAGAATCGTGGCTATGTGGTGCGCGAATCTCGTGATGGTGTTGATCGTAGCTACCGAATCATTACGCTGGAGAATGATGCAGTGGAGGTGAAAACGGATAGTGAGAAGGCCGGAGCAGTAAAGAATCGTTTATTCCCCACTGAAATGGGGATGACCGTTTCCGATTTTCTAGAGGAGTACTTCGACCGGATCATGGACTACGGCTTCACCAGTGAAATTGAGGAGCGTTTCGATAATGTAGCCGGTGGACGTGAGCAGTGGACTAAGATGCTACGTGAATTCTACGAGCCTTTCCATGATAATGTGCAAGTGATCACAGAGACTGCCGAAAGGGTAACCAAAGAGCGCATCATTGGTCAGGATCCAGATACCGGCCGTACGGTCCTTACCCGGCTTTCCCGGCGTGGGCCAGTTATTCAAATGGGAGCACCTGATGAATTACTACCGGATGAAAAACCACGCTACGCCAACCTTCCTGATGGAATGGAAATGGAGGATGTGACCCTAGAGATCGCCTTGAAACTTTTCGAGCTGCCAAAGACCTTAGGAGAGTACGAAGACAAAGAAGTAGTGATAGGTGTAGGTCGTTATGGTCCGTATGTGCGCTGGGGAGAAGCGTTTATCTCCTTGGGCCGTCGTACTGATCCACACAGCGTGGATATGGATGCCGCGATTGAGAAGATTGAAATCAAGAAGGAGGAAGATCGACCACTGGCTTTTCACGAAGGTGAACCAATTACGAAAGGAAAAGGACGCTTTGGTCCCTTTATCAAATGGCAAAAGCTGTTTGTGAATGTACCTAAGAAGTACGACTGGGAAAACCTAACTGAAGAGGAGGCCATCGAACTGTTAAAGGCAAAGATCGAGAAGGAGGCCAACCGCTATGTGCAGCGCTGGGATGATGAAAATATCAGCATCCAGAACGGTCGTTGGGGACCCTTCATCAAGTACGGTAAGCAGAATGTGAAGTTGCCAAAGGTGGGTAAGGAGAAAATGACTTCTGAGCAAGCCAAGGAATTGACCTTGGAACAGGTGAAGGAAATCATCGAGGAAGAATTGCCAGGTTCATTCACTAAGGAGAAGAAGAAGAAAAAGACTAAAAAGAAATAGATAGAGACGAGCTGCAGCGAGTCTTCACCTCAAACAAACAAAAATGGCAGAACCGAAAAAGCAGAATAAGAAGCTCAATATTGAGTTGCCAGAAGAAGTAGCGGAAGGAACCTATTCGAACTTGGCCGTCATTGCCCATTCTAATAGCGAGTTTATCATCGACTTCCTACGTTTGGTACCCAATGTGCCGAAGGCGAAAGTCAAATCTCGTATCATTTTGACCCCACAGCATGCTAAACGTCTAATGCGTGCCCTGGCCGATAATGTGCAGAAATTTGAAAAGCAACACGGCCCCATTAAAGAATCAGAACCAAACACTGGGGGAATTCCACCTATTGGCTTTACTCCCACCGCGCAGGCTTAATGACCGGCCCGCGCGAACCTTCATACCAAAGAATTATGCAACTCAGCGAACAGGAAGTTGTCCGTAGAGAAAACCTGGCCGCCATACGTGAATTAGGGATTGATCCCTATCCGGCGCCGCTTTATCCCGTTACTCATCACGCCAGCGAAATCCTTGCGGGCTTTGAAGTGAATGAGGAAGGAGAACCTCAAAATTTCCAAGAAGTATGCCTGGCTGGTCGTATTATGACTCGCCGCGTAATGGGTAAAGCTTCTTTTGCCCACCTGCAAGATGCAAGTGGCCGCATTCAAATCTATGTCTCCCGTGATGAGATTGCTCCCGGTGAGAACAAAGATCTCTATAATAAGGTCTTCAAGAAGCTTCTCGACATCGGTGATTTTATTGGTGTGAAGGGCTTTGTGTTCAAGACCCGTACGGGGGAAACTTCGGTACACGTAAAGGAATTGACCCTTTTGAGTAAGTCACTGCGCCCTCTTCCAGTAGTGAAGCGCGATGATGAGGGTAATGTCTATGACTCCTTTGATAACCCAGAGCTGCGTTACCGTCAGCGTTACGTTGATTTGACGGTAAATCCACATGTCCGGGACCGTTTCCGCAAGCGTAGTCGTTTGATCACGTCTATGCGTCACTTTCTGGATGAGCGCGGCTTGGTCGAGGTAGAAACGCCTATTCTACAGCCGATTCACGGTGGTGCAGCGGCTCGTCCGTTTAAGACGCACCATAATACGTTGGATATTCCATTATACTTGCGCATTGCCAATGAGTTATACCTCAAGCGTTTGATCGTTGGTGGATTCGATGGCGTCTACGAGTTTGGAAAAATGTTCCGTAATGAAGGTATGGATGCTACGCACAACCCGGAATTTACCATGGTCGAGTTCTATGTAGCCTATAAGGACTACTACTGGATGATGGAAACGACAGAGCAGCTGCTAGAACACGCCATTAAGACTGTGGCTGGTGATACTAAAGTGACGGTGGGTGAACATGAAATTGATTTCAAAGGACCATTCCGTCGCTTGACGATGTTTGAGGCCATTCAGGAATATACCGGTGTTGACATCAGCGAAATGGACGAAGCTGCTCTGGCAAAGTTTGCTAAGGAACTCCACATTGAGATTGATGAAACCATGGGCAAGGGTAAGTTGATCGATGAGATTTTCGGCGAGAAGGTCGAAGCCCATCTCATTCAGCCCACCTTTATCACGGATTATCCGGTAGAAATGTCGCCACTTACTAAGAAGCATCGCGATAAGGAAGGCTTGGTGGAGCGTTTTGAGCTCATTGTCAATGGAAAGGAGCTGGCAAATGCCTACACCGAGTTGAACGATCCCATTGATCAGCGCGAACGCTTTGAGGATCAATTGACCCTCGCGAAGCGTGGTGATGATGAAGCGATGGCTTTGGATGATGACTTCCTGCGCGCACTGGAATACGGCATGCCCCCAACCTCTGGTATTGGTATTGGTGTAGACCGTCTAGTGATGCTCCTTACTGGACAAACGAGTATCCAGGAGGTGCTCTTCTTCCCACAAATGCGCCCGGAGAAGCGCAAGCAAGAAGAGGAAGTAGCGGAGGAGTAAGCAGTTAAATTGCAATTAAGTTCTCGGAGAACTCCGAGTTTTCCGAGAACTATCGATAGAAGTAAAAATCTCGAATGGCGCATTGCTCATTTGGGATTTTTTGTTGGTTGACCTTCCTCACACTAGCTAATTACCATAAGATTATACTGACTTACCCTCATCGTGTTTTCCCTTTCTTTAATCGAAATTCTGCGCCTAGGATATTATTAAATCGCCTACATTTGGAACGTACTACAAAAAACGTTTCATCATGTATTTTAAACATTCCCTATTATTTTTCCTGACCCTATTAAGCTTCGCTATCTATTCCTGTGGTGGAGATGCTGACACAACCGAAGAAGATAATGAAGATGGTATTGAAGTAACTTTTGAAGACGAAAATGGCGACAAGCAAACCGTCAACGTAAATATTGACACCGATGACATCCAGAATGGAATAGCTGATGCTTTACAAGATGCTTCCGACGCTATCCGAAATTCTGAGACGGACGAAGATGTCGAAGCCATGGACTTTCGTGATTTGAAAGATATTCTTCCCGAGCGCCTACTAGGCATGGATAGAACAGACCACAGTGGCGAGCGGACATCTGCCATGGGTTTTACACTTTCACAGGCGGAAGCAGAGTACGAGGAAGATGATCAGCGCTTGGATGTGCAAGTAGTAGACGCTGGCCAGGCTGGTATGATGAAGTTGGGCATGGTAGCCTGGGCTTCGGTAAGTATAGATCGGGAGAGCGATGATGGCTACGAGCGCACCTCCACTATCGACGGTCATAAGGCTTACGAAAAGTGGGACTCGGGTACCGGTAATGCCGAATTAATCTTTTTCTACGATGAACGTTACATTATCACCCTAAAAGGCGACGGCTTGGAAGGAGATGATCTACGCAAAGCGTTGAATCGAATCGACTATGATGATCTAGACTAGCACCGGCTATCAAGATATACTACCGGAGATAGGCAGCCCAAAATTTAATCGTTCTTTTGTATAGATCACGCGGCGAGGTAGTAAGAGCCAAATCAGTTCCTACTTACTTCGCTGTTGTTTTTTGTGTAGGGACGCATTGCAATCCACTATAAATGTAGGGCGATGAAATTATTTTAAACAAAAACTTTTATTTTATGCATCCCTGTCTTATTTTTGGGCGGAACTGTTGTTTTTGTCAGCCATAAAATAGAACAGGTATGGGACTGTCTCCAAAGCAAAAAGTACGCATTAATGGTCGGCCAGTGATGATTGCCTCGTATATGGAGGCCGATGCCAGTAACTTGAAAGCGCCGATGCGTAATGCTTTTCCGAGAGCTGGTGATGACTATTCAGGAGGGCAGAGCGACGGTAAAGTCTACGAAGCTGTATTTGCTGGTCGTACTTTGGAGGATACCTACGCCATGATAAAGTCTTTTCTGAGGGAAGAAGGCTATATTGATGTTCCTCTGCCAGCAGGCGTAGCAGAACTCCAAGCCTTTCAACTTTCCACGCGCAATCGTCAGGTGTTGATGTTTGACGACAATGGTTATGTGCACAATCCGGTGAAGATTCTTTTTCCATTGGATCGTCGTAAGAAAACTACACTTGTCCTAAAGCTCTACAATGAGCAGGCGGATAAGCATCTCTTACGCTTTCACAATAAGTGGGAAGATCGGAAGTAGGAAATTAGAAATCTATGGATACTTTCCATTTCTGACTTCCTATTTCTTATTTGTTTCTACGACTTATCCGCGGCGGTCTGGAGCCCCATTTCTTCTGCCGTCTTTAGCATAAAGGCGAAAGCTGCTTTGTACTCGTTGGGAATTTCACCATCTAGAATGGCTTCCCGAATGGCATTTTTGATCACGCCAACATTGCGGCTGGGGGGAATAGAAAAGGTATCCATAATCAACTCACCACTAATCGGCGGTTGCCAATTGCGTAGGTGATCTTTTTCCTCTACCTCTCGCAGGCGTTCACGCAGGTATTCGTAGTTGCGCAAGTAGCGCTGCACCCGCTTTTCATTCTTGGAGGTAATATCGGCTTCGCACAGCTGCATCAGTTGATCGATATCATCTCCGGCTTCGAAAAGGATACGGCGTACAGCAGAGTCAGTGATATTTTCCTTGGTGAGGGCAATGGGGCGCTGGTGTAGCTGCACCATTTTTTGCACAAACTTCATTTTGTGGTCCATCGGTAAGCGCAAGCGTCGGAAGATCCGTGGCACCATAGCCGCTCCTACAGCCTCGTGGCCGTGAAAGGTCCAACCTTGTTCTTTGTCAAAGCGCTTGGTGACGGGCTTAGCAATATCGTGCAGCAGCGCAGACCAGCGCAACCAAAGGTTATTGCTTTTAGGCGCGAGTTGGTCAACTACCTGTAGCGTATGGTAGAAGTTGTCTTTATGCCCAATGCCGTTCTTCACCTCAACGCCGTACATGGCAGCAAGTTCCGGTAGGATTAACTCCAAAAGCCCAGTGTCAAACAAGAGCTTGAATCCCACACTAGGCTTGGCCGAGAGTAGGATCTTATTTAGCTCGGTAGCGATACGCTCCTGCGAAATAATCTTGATCCGATTACGAAACTTGGAGATGGCCTCCAGGGTATGTTCTTCGATATAAAAACCCAATTGGGAAGCAAAACGGATGGCCCGCATCATGCGCAGCGGATCGTCGGAGAAGGTTTTACCAGGCTCTAGTGGCGTGATAATCTTCTTTTGCTCCAGGTCTTCCAAGCCGTCGAAGGGGTCGATGATGGCACCGTAATTGGTTTCGTTCAGACTTACGGCCAGCGCATTAATCGTAAAATCACGACGGTTTTGATCATCCGCCAGTGAACCTTCTTCAACGATAGGTTTGCGAGAATCAGAGCGGTAGCTTTCCTTACGAGCTCCGACGAATTCCACCTCAATCCCTTCGTGCTTCAGCATAGCAGTGCCAAAGCGCTTGTAGGTAGTCACACGCGGCCGTGGGCGCAAGCGCTTCGCTACGGCTTGAGCTAGCTCAATACCACTACCGACACAAACGATATCCATATCCTTAGATGGGCGTGCTAGCAGTCGGTCGCGTACGTAACCACCTACTACATAGGCGGGATAGTCGAGTTGTTCGGCCGCGGCCTGAATAACTTCGAATATCTTTTGTTCCCGCTTTTCGATACTAAATACCACGAAGAATTAGATTTGGAGGTGGGATATATATGAGGAGGTATAATTAAGTTGTACGAACTACGCCACGGGCTGCGCTTCCGCGTAAACGTGCTTGATCTCGTCTAAGGTTGCGAACAAGATGGCTGGATCATGCTCCGTTACCAGTATTTTACGGTATTCCTTAATACCGGGATAACCGCGGAAGTAGTTGGAATAGTGACGACGCATTTCTAATACGCCAAGCTTTAGCCCTTTCCAGTCCAAGCCATGCTGTAGGTGTTGCTTACAAGCGGCCACTCGTTCAACAATAGTTGGCGCCGGCAAAGTTTCACCAGTAGCAAAATAGTGTTTGATTTCGCGGAAGATCCAGGGATAACCAATGCTGGCCCGACCAATCATAATGCCATCTACTCCGTAACGCTCCCGGTAAGTTTCAGCTTTTTGCGGACTATCAATATCTCCGTTGCCAAAGATTGGAATGTGAATACGAGGGTTCTCTTTGATTCGGCCGATTCTGGTCCAATCTGCTTCTCCTTTATACATTTGCTTGCGGGTTCGACCGTGGATAGCGAGGGCCTTGATACCTACATCCTGTAGGCGTTCCGCTACGTCTTCGATGTACTGGGTTTTATCGTCCCAGCCCAAGCGCGTTTTCACCGTCACGGGAAGATTAGTTCGCTTGACAATGGCCTCGGTGAGGCGCACCATCTTTGGGATATCCTGCAAGATACCCGCACCAGCACCTTTGCAAGTCACTTTCTTAACTGGGCAACCAAAATTAATATCCAACACCTCTGGCTGGGCTTCCTCGACAATCTCTGCAGCTCTTTCCATAGAGTCGAGATTGGCCCCGAAGATTTGAATTCCGATCGGGCGTTCCTCGTCGTAGATGTCCAGCTTTTGTACGCTTTTAGTAGCATCACGTATCAAGCCTTCTACCGATATAAACTCCGTATACATCATATCACATCCCTGCTCTTTGCACAAGGCCCGGAAGGGTGGATCACTCACATCTTCCATGGGGGCGAGCAAGAGCGGAAACTCTCCAATTTCAACATCTCCGATTTTAACCATAAATCGATTCCTATTTGCAGGGGGCAAAAATACCGAAATGAGGGTGGAATTGCAACGGATCGCTTAAGTTTTACCCTATTTTGCGCAAGCCGAGAAGAATTGCCGACCAGGGATTTGGCTGGCAAAGAGAAAGCTTTATTTTTACCTCCACAACCTATCTCAATACTACGCTAAATAACACTTCATGATCACTGTTGTTGTATTAGTCTTTATACTAGGCTATCTGACTATTGTCTTTGAACATCCCCTTCATCTGGACAAGACAGTCCCTGCTTTGCTCATGGGAGCGCTGTGCTGGGCCCTGGCAGCCATTGGCTTTAATGGTGGTGAACTGGCCATTGTGGATTCGCACGAGCACGTATTTGATTTGATGAATCAAGCTGCCGGCCACCACGAGGCGGAGGAAGGCTTTAAGAACACCCTGCTGCACCACTTGGGTAAAACGGCAGAAATTTTGGTGTTCCTAATTGGGGCTATGACGATTGTGGAGATCATTGATTTGCACCGTGGTTTTGAGATTCTTAAGACTTGGGTGCAGACCAAAAATAAGCGCCGCTTACTTTGGATCATCGGTGCCCTTGGTTTTATTCTGTCTGCGATCATTGATAACCTTACAGCTACCATTGTATTGGTAACGCTGCTGCGGAAATTAATTCCAGAAAAGGATTTGCGCTTGTGGTACGCTGGCCTGGTCGTTATTGCGGCAAATGCTGGCGGTGCGTGGTCGCCGATCGGTGATGTTACCACAACGATGCTCTGGATTGGCGGGCAGGTTTCCACCGTTGGACTCATTACCAATCTGGTTATTCCTTCAATTGTGTGTTTCGTGGTACCGTTTGCAGTAGCCAGTTTCCTACCTGTTTTTCAAGGGGAGTTGGAATTGGAAGAACAAGAAAAGGGCGATCATCAGAAGTTACTCAGTAGCCGTACGATGTTGTTCTTGGGCTTAGGTATGATTGTCTTTGTACCTATATTCAAAACCCTGACTCACCTGCCTCCTTACGTAGGCATGATGCTGAGTTTAGGTGTAGTTTGGTTAGCTTCGGAATATATTCATCCGGAAGAAGATTTCAGCGAGGAGCGCAAACACTTATATTCTGCCCACAAGGCACTGTCCCGTATTGAATTGAGTAGTATTCTCTTCTTCTTAGGAATTCTGATGGCAGTAGCCGCACTGGAAAGTATTGTGGTCAACGGTGTGGGAATGCTACGTTACGTGGCAGAAGGACTTGACAATGCCTTACCGAACCAAGATGTCGTTATCATAATTTTAGGATTTTTATCGGCAATTATTGATAACGTGCCATTGGTGGCCGCCTCAATGGGTATGTACACCGAAACAATGGATTCCAAACTGTGGCACTTTATCGCCTACTCCGCGGGTACTGGTGGCTCGATGTTGATTATCGGTTCGGCAGCGGGTGTGGCTGCTATGGGCATGGAACGTATTGACTTTATTTGGTATTTCAAGAAGATTGCCTGGCTGGCTTTGATCGGCTTCTTAGCAGGTGCTGGAGTCTTCCTTGTAATGGCCAGTTGGCTGCACTAGACTCATAAACGCAGCTCATAAAAGGATCAAATTTGTTTATGAAGAACGTGCTTTTAACTTGTGTACTGGCCGTATTGGCTTTCGCCTGCGACCAGTACACAAATATTGATATTGCTGGTAATTGGGAAGTAGTAGAGCTAACCGAAGCCGGTGACAGCTTGGCAGTTGATTTAACGACAATTGGCTTCCATTTTTCTGAAGATGGGCAGTACGAATTTCAAAGTACCCTGGACTACCGGGAGGCCGGCACCTATCGTTTAGATGGTCCGTACCTTTTTAGTACGGATACCTTAAAGCCCCCATTACGCGAAAAGGCGGTGGAAATCACTTACCTCAGCCTGGATACCTTGCACCTACGCATGAAAGAGTTAGGGAAGGAGCGCTTGATGGTGTTGCAGCGGAAGTCCTAGCTCTACACTACTGACCAAAAACATCATCGATAGACTGTTGTAGATCGTCTATCTCTTCTTGGCTAGTGGTTTGATCGCTAGCTGTGGAAGGGTCATCCGTTTCTCCTAATAGAGCGGCGATGAGTTGAGGGTCACTACTTTGCTCTTTGCTCAGGTTAATGCCCTTCGTATCTAGTTGATCTAGCATCTGATAAACGGTTTCGAGTAGTTGTCTGTCCTCACATTTGGTAATGCGTTGGATGATGGCCAATTTGAGCTTTTGCGTGTCCATAGGGCTAAGATACCGGATTTTGTCGCGGTTGACACCACCAAAATAGGCCGCTCCCGGCACAGTAGGCGAGGCCATCGTTCCAGTCAGCGGTGTAGGCACTAATATAATTGGGTAGCACCAACTCAAATAAGCAAAATATAAGTAGAGTAAGGAGTAGGATGTCCCTTTTGTGCAAGCCAGACGTTCGCCACCATTGTCTATGTTCCCAGCGCCAGAGTGCTAGGAAAATTGGCATAGCCAGTACATCGTCTAAATAGCTGTGGAGAAAAGGGATGTGGATATCGAAGCCCTTCTGTAAAAGCTGATGTCCACAGGCCAGTCCAACGATGACTAAGATGATGAAGTGGTACCGCCGAGATGCATTCATAATACAGCTGCTATCGCGATGATCAGACCGATGATAAGGAAGGGAGACAGGAGTAGCATAAATGCAAATCCAATCAATTGAAGCAAGATTTTGTAGGCCAGCATCCAGAGTGGATCACCTTCGCGAAAGGCAACGTAATCGCTGAATTGCCGATAGGATTTTCTGCTGTAGCCCACAAATTGATCTAGGGCATTGGGGCCAGCATCCTCAGATTTGGTGGATCGAATTTTCATGGCTTGGGGTGGATTAACAACTCAAAAATACGGAATACCCTTTGCACCTATGAGTATTTTAGCCGCTGTTAACCACTACCGGGATATTGCTTTTCGAATAGAAACTAATTGAAGCAAAGGGTGGGGAGTGCTGATGTTTTGTTGGTAGTACAAGCAAGAAGCGAACTAGGTAGCGGCACCCTCTGTGCGAACAGGAATGGTGAAGAAAAAATCGGTTCCTGCTTCTTTCTTACGCGACTCGAACCAGATCTTTCCATTAAGCCGCTGTACGCGCCATTTGCCGGACTTGGTCATAGGAGGTTCGACCATCAAGTTTCGTGCTGATGCCCCAGGCAATTTCTTGGGGCTCCGAAGCTATTGCTACCATTAAGGCCAGTGCTCGCAGCTTTTCGTTGGCTCCTTCCTTGCCGATGACTCCGGCGCAGGTACACCCAATTACTTGTGCTGTGGGGCATAGCTCCTTGGCTGCTACTAGCAGTTGCTCAAGATCATGACCGATGGTACAATGGAAAATGATAAGGTCTACTTCGTGTAGAGAAGTCTGTCCTTCGATGGCATCGCAAAGGCCTGCTTCCATAGCACGCTTGCTATTGATCAGGCCATTCACTTAGAGTACTGTTGCAATAGCAATGGCTAAACCTAACATGATGAAAGGCGCTAGAATCAGCAGGACCAAAAAGCCGATGCCGTACCGGAATAATTTGCGAAAGTGTATTTCAAGCTGTTCTTGTTCACTAATTCCAGCAGTGGGCTGGATGAATTGGTCAACGTCTTGTGTTTGGGGCGTTGATTTTCCTGCCCAGCTATAGACTTGACGATACGATTTAGAAGACTGAAAGTTCATGAAAGATCGATTTAACTAGTAGTGTGGGCATACACCACTAGGAGTGAGTAAAACTGTTCTTACCACTAAGAAATTTCGACTTCTATTTCGACTTATTGTTGGAAGTACCTCTAGGTACACTTGATTAGACCCGCAAATATAGCTACCCAAACGAGTCCTTTCACTAAAAAGAAAAGAAACCCGGCAATTCCGATTTTTTTAAACCAGGCTATCAGGGACTCTTTATCCATTATTTCGACTAGCGTTATTTACGACTATCAAACACCTTAGTGGTCACTAGGTTTGAATGACCCCTGGATTAAATTGCTCAATGGGGGCATGATTCGCCGCTTTTATCCCCTCACTGATCCAGCTGCGAGTAGCCCGTGGATCAATAATTGCATCTACCCAGAGGCGAGCGGCTGCGTAATAGGGAGTTGTCTGTTCATCGTAGCGAGCCTGGATCTTTTGTAAGAGTTCCGTCTGCTCACTATCAGAGATGGTTTCTCCTTTCGCCTTGCGTGTTGCCACCTGAATCTGTAGTAAGGTCTTGGCTGCTTGTGCTCCACCCATTACCGCAATTTTGGCTGTTGGCCAGGCCACAATCAAGCGCGGATCATAAGCCTTTCCGCACATAGCGTAGTTGCCAGCTCCGTAGCTGTTGCCCAGTACTACTGAGAATTTCGGGACGGTACTATTACTCACGGCGTTCACCATTTTGGCACCATCCTTAATGATACCACCGTGCTCTGAACGAGAGCCTACCATGAAGCCGGAGACATCGTGGAAGAAGACCAATGGAATCTTCTTTTGATTGCAATTCATAATAAAACGGGCGGCTTTATCCGCGGAGTCGCTGTAGATCACACCACCAAATTGCGTTTCGCCCGTTTTGGATCGAACAACTTCGCGGTTATTAGCCACAATGCCTACTGACCAGCCGTCAATGCGAGCGTAGGCGCAGATCATGGTTTTGCCATAACCGTCTTTGTAATAGGTGATGTTTCCTTCATCTACCAGGCATTCTAGCAGCGCTTTCGTTTTATACGGTTTGGTCCTGCTCTCCGGGAAGACATGGAAGATTTCCTCCTCAGAGCGTTTGGGCGGAGCTGGTTTAATACGATCAAAACCGGTCTCTGGGAAGTGCCCCATTTTACTTACCAAATCCTTAATCGTATCTAGACAGCTCTTATCGTCCGGGCATTTGTAATCCGTTACACCACTAATTTCGCTGTGGGTTGTGGCACCACCCAGGGTTTCTTGATCTACCTCCTCACCAATGGCGGCCTTAACCAGGTAGGGACCCGCCAAGAAAATGGAGCCCGTCCCTTCTACAATTAAAGCCTCATCACTCATAATCGGTAGGTAGGCTCCCCCTGCTACGCAACTGCCCATAATAGCAGCAACCTGCGGGATGCCCATACTGCTAATCTTGGCGTTGTTCCGGAAGATGCGCCCAAAGTGTTCTTTGTCAGGAAATATCTCGTCTTGCATTGGGAGAAACACACCGGCACTGTCTACTAAATAGATCAGGGGAAGGCGATTTTCCACGGCAATCTCCTGCGCACGTAAGTTCTTCTTGCCCGTAATCGGAAACCAGGCTCCGGCCTTAACTGTGGCGTCATTAGCAATGATCATGCATTGGCGCCCGCTCACATAGCCGATACCCGTAAGGACACCACCACCTGGGCAGCCACCGTACTCCTGGTACATCTCATAACCGGCAAAGGCCCCCACTTCAAGAAAGGTAGAGTTTTCATCGATCAGATAATTGACCCGCTCGCGGGCGGTCATCTTACCCTTTTTATGCAGCTTAGCTATTTTCTTCTCGCCACCTCCTAGATAGATTTTTTCCAGACGGTGGTTAACTTGGGAAAGCAGTAGTTTAAGTTCGTCTTCGTTCTTGTTTTGTTCCAATTCAGTTTTACTCATTCGTTAAGGCAGTTGTGGGCTGGTAGGGACTAACCCGGTATAATTTGGTTAAGGTGATAACACCTGTAAAGTTGGCAAGTTCGAAATAAGGTTACGGCAGGTTAAAAGCGTAGAAGTATTCGCCTTCGTAGTTTTCGTAGATACCCCGCAGTACCGTTTGGCCTTCTCCACGCTTGAGTAGGCGCAGTGCATCATCCAAGTCACGCACTTTACTGTCATTGATGGAGGTAATGATGAAACCGGGCTCCATATTAGTCGATTCGATCTCGCTTCCGCGGAAAATGCTCATGACCTTTACGCCAGCAGCATCCAGGCGTTTACGTTCTTCTCTGCTCAGGTTACGTAGCTCAAAGCCTAATCCGTGCAGGAGCTGTTCTTCATCCAGGGCGAGGGTAGAGGTACCATTGTTTTTATTTTTAAGAACAATCTTTACTTCTCGATCTGTACCATTACGGGTGTAATTGAGGCTCACCCGATCACCAGGCCTTAATTGGCCTAAGATTTCTTGCAAAGCTGGTACAGTTTTTACGCTCTTACCATTGATACCCGTGATCACGTCTCCAACTTCCAGGTCTGCATTATCGGCACCACCGCCTTCGGCGATGCGAGTGATAAGTACGCCGGCTACTTCATCCAATTGCTTGTCCTCGGCAATGGAGGCGGTGACGTCCGTAATGTACGCGCCCAATAGCCCCCTTTGAACTTGGCCATAGATTTGCAGGTCCTTGACAATCTTACGCACCAGATTAACCGGAACAGCGAAGGAATAACCTTCGTAGCCGCCCGAGCGAGTAATGATTGCGGTATTAATGCCCACTAATTCTCCGTTGGTATTTACTAGCGCTCCTCCACTGTTGCCGGGATTGACAACGGCATCAGTTTGGATAAACGATTCAATACGATCTTGACCGTCTAGAATGTCAATATTTCGCCCCTTAGCACTGACGATGCCCGCAGTCACCGTGCTCTCCAGATTAAAGGGATTACCCACGGCTAGTACCCATTCTCCAATCCGCAGGCTATCCGAGTTACCGAATTCAACGTTTGGCAGATTGTTATCGTCAATTTTAAGTAGCGCTAAATCCGTGGAAGGGTCACTGCCGATGAGTTCGGCCAGATATTCACGTTTATCACTCAGGATAACCTCAAAGCGTTGCCCACCTTCGATAACGTGGTTGTTCGTGATGATGTAACCACTTTTGTTGATGATCACTCCAGATCCGGTAGAGGTGGTTACTTCTGGACGGTTACGGCGCAAGAAATTACCGTTAGTCGCCTGGTAGGCCCGGATGAAAACAACGCCGGGGGTTACCGCTTCTGCGGCGGCACTAAAAGAAGTAGGAGAGGAGCTGAGGAATGTTCGGGGGCGTATTTCGTTCAATAAGTCCTGCTGGCTGGCGTAACGCGCCTCCGTTGTGTCGCGAATTATAACCTGCTGCTGGGGGACAAACTTTTGGTACAAAAATATTGCCGCCACCGCGCTACAAAGCGAAGTTACAGCCGTGATTAGAATTTGTCGGGTTGTCATAAACGGATTTTGCGAAATTTAGGCAATTTTTGCGTGATACCGAAGCCAGTACTTATGACAGAAAAACGTGATCCCTTCGACGGGGAGTATATCGGCAACATCTTTGGCCCTAAATTAACGCTCTACGGCGGTATTTTGATTTTGTTCTTTACGGCAGTAGTGGTTTATCGGCATTGGGCATTGGATGTTCCTTTCGGCATGGAAGAGTCTGCACCTACTCCAATGGACGAAATTCTACCTGATTCAGTATTTGTGCAACCGGATGGAGAATAGCATTTTCAAAAACCCTAATACTGGGACCCCACTTTTGTGGGAAAACGAAGGTGGAACGCTGAGGGATGCTACCGAAGGGCAAACCTGGACCATTGATCAGGGCTGCTTTGTTTTACTACCTGAGACACCGGAATCGGGTGACTTTGCCTACCGGGAACATTACCAGGCAGATGCGGAGGTTTTTGATTATTTCGCCGGTTGGGAGGATCCAGCTGCGGTGCATGAAAACCGTCGCCTGCATGAGACTATTCTTCATCATCAGCCTGCACAAGTAAAGCGGGTACTGGATGTGGGGTGTGGGGCGGCGTGGGTTGCTGCGCACTTTGCAAACAAAGGCGTAGAAGTCTATTCGATGGATGTTTCTACGATTAATCCACAGCGGGCAGTAAAGAACTATCCCTTTAAGGAGCATTTGGGCGTTGTGGCCGATGTCTTCTACTTGCCTTTTCAGGAAGGTGCCTTCGATCTCATCATCGCCAGTGAAATCATCGAACATGTACCTGATCCGAAGCAGTTTTTGGCTCAGCTTTTACCGGCCCTTGCACCCGGTGGCAAGCTAGTGGTGACTACCCCTCACGACGAAAAGTTGGCCTACAGCCTCTGCGTACATTGCAATCAGGCAACACCTCATCATGGCCACTTGCACTCTTTCACTGCCGCTAGTATTCGTGCACTTTTGCCGGAACCTTTGCGGGCTGGTGCGCGTACGCAAACTTTTGTGAATAAGTTGCTGCTGCACGCCAGAACCCATCGACTGCTCCGCTTTTTTCCCTTTCAAATCTGGAGGTGGATTGATCGTGTCTTCAATTTAATCTTGCCTAAAACAGCCCGACTACTTCTGGTAGTCCAACGGGGAGAATGAGGCTAGCCTGGAGAGCCTTAGTTCAAAATCCGTTTCGTAATAGTAATGCCGTCCCTGATTGCAAAAAGCAATGGGTGCGCCCAGGGATTTCAATTCATTCAGATAACGAAAGAGGGTCGACTTGGATACGTGCAACTGTTTAGCCAATTGTCGGGAATTGCCCGTCATCCGGTGGCGTATCAATTGATGAAGCCGATACAGGGTGCCGATTTTAGATTGTAGTTGCATAACGGAGCTCGTTTAATCATCAGGCAGATGACAACATTGATAAAGACATGATTTCTCTATAGTATAAGTTCCGATTTATGTGAATGTGACATCCTTGCTGCCAATTTAGGCATCACGCTTATTCTCTATTATTTAGTTTTTCCATCAGGTCCGGATTGTCAGGGGCCACAGCTTGCGCTTTTAGGTAATATTGCTCTGCTTGTTTGACTTCTCCCATTTTTTCGTAGGTAGCGGCAAGGTGATAAAGCGTGAGCCAGGAATCTGGATAATTCTCTGCGTTCATTTCTAGTAAGAGTAAGCCTTCTTCATAAGATTCTTCCTTGGTTTTCCTGAGTCCCAGCCAGCTGACGAGCTCTTCTAGAGGTGGGAAGTCATGACCCATTTGCTGTTCAAAGACGGCAAAGCTTTGGATGAATTCTGCGGTGGGACGATACTTCATACCTTCCACGAAATATCCCCGAAAAATAAACTCTAAACCATCGAGAATGCTTCTCAAGGGTACCGTCCCGTGACTGTCTCCATCATAGATGACCGTTTGTAAGTTGGAATCGGATAAGTAACTTTCATTCAGTCCTTCGTCTGGCTCCCCAGTGTATCCGATGGTGGTGGAGGTAGGCGTGAAGTCACGGGTGCGGTTGGTATTGGATATGCCAACTACAATGGCTTCGGGGATTTTTGCAGTCTGGGATAAAAAATGGACTTGGCTTCTGGTCACATCGAACAGGCGTTCCCCATCCAAAACCAGAATGACTGGATAGTGCTTTGAAGTCTTGTACTTGTGGTAAGAGGGTGGCAGGTATACTTGAAACGATCTTGTTTCATTGAGTACTTCAGACTGCAGGCTATCTTTCTTTACAGCATCCAGGTCTTGACTATAGAGAGGGAATATTCCACTGCACAGGATAAGGAAAATCAGAGGAGCTTTCATGGTGGAGATTTTATTAGCAAAATAAGGAATGAATTGTGAAGTAAATATACCGCTTACGAAGTGGTTTAGCTGCGCTGCTCCTGCGGGGTGGGTCTCGCCAAACGACTTCACGCGAGTATATACTCGTAGCGAAGATGGTTTGGATTCCCAAACCACTTCGGCTTCGGTATAACACCTAGAGCCCCAAACAGGTGAAACGATTCCCTGCGCGATTAGTATGCCTGTGTACACTTTTTTTGAAAACAAGCGCCCGCCTAAATGTATATTGAAATTCAGTAGCTAGCCTGCCAATTGAGCAATCAGCACTCCAGCCGCAACTGCCGAACCAATAACCCCCGCAATATTACTCGCCATAGCATACTGCAAGATGTGATTGCGTGGATCGTGCTGTAACGCAATCTCGTTGGCTACCCGCGATGCCATGGGGACTGCACTGAGACCAGTAGCACCGATCAGCGGATTGATTTTCTTGGTAGCGAACATGTTATGGATTTTCACTGCAGCAATACCACCAAAAATAGATATGGCAAAGGCCAAAAATCCACCGCCGATAATTAGCAAAGTTTCACTATCTAGGAAGGTAGATGACGTCATGGTAGCACCAATTGTCAACCCTAAGAAGATCGTGGCGGCGTTCATGATGGTCTCCGAAGCGGCTTGAAACAAGCGATTAGTGCTAGACCCTACTTCCTTAATTAAATTACCAAATAGCAGCAATCCAAGTAGGGGAGTGGCCGTCGGTACAATTAATGCTACCAGCACCGTTAGTACGATCGGAAAAAGTACCTTGACCCGCCGTAGATTCTTAATCTCGTAGCGATTGGGATGCAGTCGATCCTGCTCCTTCATATTGATCTTTAATTCCTCAGAACGGACGGTAAATCGTACGACCAATGGAATGATAACGGGCACCAGAGCCATGTAGCTATAAGCCGCTATCGCTATTGGGCCAAGCAGGTGAGGAGCTAAGACAATGCTGGTGTAAATTGCCGTAGGGCCATCCGCCCCGCCAATTATTCCTAAGGCACCGGCCTCTTGAGGGCTAAAGCCGATGAGAATGGCAGCAATGAGGACTGTGAAAATCCCCAGCTGGGCAGCAGCTCCAAAAAAGGCCAATTTGAGATTTCTTAGCATGGGCCCGAAATCAGTCATCGCACCTACTCCCATAAAAATTAGTGGTGGGAGCAATCCACTTTTGATGAGCGTGTAGTACAGCAGGTTCATAATGCCGTACTTCTCGGTCAATTCCAGCAGTCCCAGTTTTTTAATGTCGGGGTCTTCTGAAATGGTCATGACCGCCATATTTCCTCCTGGAATATTGGCTAATAAAACGCCAAAGCCAATTGGAATCAACAGTAGCGGCTCATATCCACGAAAAATGCCCAGGTAGAGCAGCAGAATAGCTAACCCAAGCATGAGTAGTTTACCTGGCTCAGCGATTAACTCCGCCAGCGCTGTCATTTCTAGTAAGTTGGACAAAAACTCCATACCCTGGCCTTATTTCAAACGTACAATGACATCATCTTCTTCAATGTCGCTGCCGTGCCGGGCTACGATCTCTAGTACTTCACCGGCCTTATCAGCCGTGACGGCGTTGATGACTTTCATGGATTCAATGTAGGCTACAGTATCACCTACGGCTAACTTATCCCCCAGCTGGATGCCGCGTTCGGAGCTGTCTTTAGTAAGTAAGAACTTACCTTCTAAGGGTGCTTTGATACTGACTAAGTTGCCGTTGTCTTGTACGTTGGGTGCTGGTGCCGCTGATTGTGGTGCTGTCCTTGCTTCGCCTGAAGCTTTACCGTAGTCGATACTTACTCGATAGGCTTTTCCATCAACGGTTATCGTCAAGTCCTTTGGTTGGCTCGGAGCAGCACTGGCGGTAGCGGTTGGTGCTGGCGCTTCTTTTGCTGCTTTGCGTTTCGCTAGATCTGCCTTAAACTGCTCTTTGGCTTGCCCAGAGCGGTAGGCTTCGTACTGGCTAGGGTGCATGGCGTACTCTAGGAGTTCTTCCTCGTCTTCACCAAGGTCCCATTTGTTATCCGCCATTTTTTGGCGGTATTCTTCCAATGCATTAGGGTATAAGTCTTGTGGGTTGCCAGTGTAGAACTCACGTCCTTGCTCCTTGGCCATAGTCGTGATTTCCTCTCCCAATTCACCCAGTAGTTGACCCGATCGACCAAGGATCATTCCCCAGGTGTTTTCGTCGATCATTGCCCAACGCTTTTTACCTTTCACCAGATTGATGGCATTCATCAACGCCACATTCTTCACGTATTGACTGAAGGGTGTAACGAGCGGTGGGTACCCCAAACGTGGCCAGGCGTGTTCTACTTCGTTGAATAGCTTCAGCAGTAGATCTTCCTGTGTCACTGCCGGCTTATTGTTCTTATTGAGCCATTTATTGAGGCTCTGGAGGTTTCGCTCTAAGTCAGCCATTAGACTTCCCATCATACCTCCGGGTAGGCCTGGTCCAATCAGCAAGCTATTCATGTAGCGATTTTGCGGATTGATATAGTAGCCCAAGAAGTCATCAATAAACGCTTGCGAGAGACTGCGAGCAGCCATGTAAGCATCCGTGTTGATGTCTGGAACAGAAAAACCAGCATCCTTCAACATGGCGTGAATCGTGAGTAGGTCTGCATGACCAGTTCCCCAACTCAGTGGCTCCATGCCAACATCAATAATATCTGCACCTGCTCTTGCAGCTTCCAGGGAGGAGGCTACCGAAAAGCCCGGTGTAGAGTGCCCATGGTATTGTACCAGTACATTGGGATGGCGGTCTTTGATGCCCTTAACCATCTTACCAATTGAAACGGGACGCCCAATGCCGGCCATGTCTTTGATGCAAATTTCTTCGGCCCCCAGTTCGATATATTTATCCGCCAAATCGACGTAATAATCGACGGTATGAACAGGAGAGAAGGTAATTGATAGCGCCCCTTGTGCCACCATGCCACCTTCCTTGGCGTACTGAAACGAAAGCGCCAGGTTTTGCGGATTGTTTAGACCGTCAAAAGAACGCGCAATATCGGTACCCTGTTTCTTTTTGACTTTAAACATCAGTTGGCGCACATCCGCAGGCACCGGGCTCATTCGTATGCCGTTCAGGCCCCGCTCTAACATCTGAGTTTGGATTCCGGCATCATTGAAAGCCTGTGTCCACTCCCGAACGGCCTTGTTGGGATTTTCACCGTATAGCAGGCAGATTTGCTCAAACCCTCCACCATTGGTTTCTACGCGCGCAAAGCAACCCATTTCCACAATCGGTTCGGCAACGCGTACCAATTGATCAACTCTGGGCATATACTTGCCTGATGATTGCCACATATCGCGGTACACCAGACACAAGCGAATTTCTTTAGTCATACAAGTCTATTAGGTGGATTCGATGGTTTTGATACTTCCCTGACCTTGCGTAACATGTTCTACGGTGGCCGTCAAAACCGCCACAATTTGCGGGTCCAACTGATCCTGCGGATTACTTAACCGGCTTGGTCCTGAACGGTCGATGGATTTCGTGGTAACACTACGGTTAACTGCAGAAATGAGAAGGCGTCCCGAGAGAACGACTAGGCCGAGTACCAGCGCTACTGTAGTCATACCAACTATCAGCAACTCTAAGGCCGCTTGCAGTGTTTGGTCCATGAAATCTGGTTTACTTCAACACCGCAACGAAATAGACCTGACCGGTTTTTGTGTCGGAGCTGAAATGATTAGGGATTGGCAAAAATATGAAAATGTTGTAAAAACCCTACTTGGCGGAATTTTATTCTAAAAAAATGTCCAATCCTACTCCATTACTGTGTTTTTGTTTCAGCTTTTGGGGATGATACTAAGCTGGATTTCAAAGCGGCAAAGGATGTATCTTTGCGGCATTTTAAAAAGGAACTGAAGACGTGAAAAACAAGTTGAAGGTATTCAAGTTTGGTGGAGCTTCTTTGCGGGATGCAGAAGCGATGAAAAATGTGGCCAAAATCTTGAAGGATTACGCAGGCAAACAAGTTTTAGTGGTGGGATCAGCTACGAGTGGCACCACCAATGATCTGGAAGAGGTAGTGCAACATCATCAACACGGCCGTCCAGAAGAAGCAATGCAGAAGCTTCAGCAAATTCGCCAGCGCCATTTCGATCTTGCATTTGCCTTAGTAGGAGAGCGTCATCCGGTTTATGATCAACTCAATGATGCCCTCGTGGCAGTGGAGTGGGTACTGGAAGAAGAGCCCCACGAAAATTACGATTACATCTACGATCAGATCGTCTCTGTCGGTGAGTTGCTGTCTACTCACGTTCTAGCCGCTTACCTCAATACCGTTGAATTACCAACACACTGGTTGGATGCTCGGGATGTCATTCTCACAGATGATATTTTCCGGGAAGGTTGGGTTCAATGGGAGGAAACAGAAGCTCGAGCTAAAAAGCAGGCCTTGCCCTTGTTGGAACAAGGGGGATTTGTACTAACGCAAGGCTTTATTGGGAGTACCACGGAGAACTTCACGATTACGCTTGGCCGTGAAGGTTCGGACTACACTGCCGCCATCTTTAGCTACTGCTTGGATGCCGAATCCATGTCGATATGGAAGGATGTTCCCGGTGTATTGACGGCCGATCCGCGCCTGTTCGAAAATGCAACTAAGTTGGATCGCTTGTCGTACCGTGAGGCCATTGAAATGACGTATTACGGCGCTAAGGTAATCCACCAGAAAACCATCAAGCCACTACAGAATAAGAATATCCCGATGTACGTGAAATCTTTTATCGACCCACAAGGTGCCGGTACACTGATTTCTGATGAGGTGGTAGACAAATATCCACCGATGGTGACGGTAGAGAAGGGCCAGGCTTTGTGCACGATCTCTGCGCGGGACTTTTCCTTCGTGGCAGAGCACCACATCAATCGGATGTTCAAGATCATCACTGATCTGCGCTTGCAGGTGAATATGATGCAAAATACCGCCTTGAGCTTTAATGTCTGCTTTAACGACATCGACGACAAAGTAGATCGCTTCGCGGAAGCGCTGGAAAAAGACTTCAAGGTGGTGATTAAGCGTAACTTGGAGACCATCACCATTCGCCACTATGATGATCTGACGTTGGAAAGCCTGAAACGGGGTAGAATGGTGTTGGTGGAGGAGCGGCTACCGCAAACGCTGCTGATGGTGGTCCAGCAATTACCCGTGATCAAGCGGAAAAACGATTAAATTATACCATGTTTTCCAATCAAGTAGCTGATTTTATCCAACTAGAGCAACTCTTTACTCCGGATGATCGCCTTTTGCTTGGTGTGAGTGGGGGCATGGATAGCATGGTATTGTGGCACGTTTTGCGAGAGCTGGGATATTCCGTAGCTGTTTCTCATTGCAATTTCCGGCTACGTGGTGAGGAGTCTGAGGGAGACGAAGCGTTCGTTCGCTCGGAAGCTGAAAAATCCGATGCTACCTGCTTTATTCGGCAGTTTACGGTTAGGGATTTTCTTGCTTATGGAGGAGAATCGGCGCAGGAAACAGCTAGGAACCTACGTTATGCTGAATTTGAAAACCTACGAGTACAACATGATTTTGATTATATCCTAACCGCACATCATCTGGATGACCGAATTGAGACCTTTTTTCTGAATTTTGCCCGTGGTGCGGGACTGCGTGGTTTGAGCAGTTTACGAGCTAAACGCGATTTTATCCGGCGCCCACTCCTGGAGGTCAACCGAAAAAGTATCCGGGCTTATCAAGAAAAAGAAGCTATTCCCTACCGGGAAGATAGTAGCAATGCTACAGACAAATATCATCGCAATGGTTTGCGCCATCATATCTTGCCCACATTCTACCAATGGGCACCACGCATAGCGCAGATTGCTCGGCAGAATTTTTCGCTGCTGGAACAACAAGGTATTTTGCTGCAGGAGTTGTTAGATCAGTACCGAACGACCCTGCTGAAACAAGAAGAGAACGGATCATGGTCTTTGCAAACAAGCACCATTCGTGACCATGCGGCAGCGCAAGTAATTGTGGTAGACTTATTAACTGATTTTGGTTTTAATAAAGAGCAAGCACGTCAAGTCTTGGAGGCTACTGCCGGAAGCGTGTTAGCTTCTCCCACGCATGAACTGTTAGTGCAGCATTCGGAGGCAAGTATTCGCCTCAAGCAAATGCCCTCCACTTCCCAAGAAATTAAGACTTGGCCGCAACACGAAGCAATATTACGCTTCGCTGATCAACAGCTTAAATGTGCTGTAGAAGCAGTGCCTGCTGCGTATTCCACTCCATCAACGGAAGCCTTGATTGCTGCGGAAGCTTTACAATGGCCTTTGCAAGTACGTTATTGGCAGGCCGGCGATACTTTTTGTCCGTTAGGTATGAACGGGAAAAAACAAAAGCTACAAGACTTCTTCGTCAACAATAAAATCAACCAATTTAAACGGCAGCAAGTTCCGCTTCTCGTTAATGGTAATGGACAAATTATCTGGATTGTTGGCCACCGTTTAGACGACCGTTTTAAACTTCAATCGGATACCAGTACAGTATTTCGTTTCCAGGTTCTACCAACTAAGTGAGGCTTCAGATTGTTTCTCAGGCAAAATCGCAAATACATGAATTGGCTTTCGCTCAATACATTCCACGGAGTGGCTAAGTTGTCTACCCCCATACGGTAGTCCCTAAAGCGATTGGTGGGCAAGGCATTGGTGATGCACTGGCCACCTACGCCATAAACTATGCCCGTGAGCGGGACCTTAAGATCAAACCTTATTGCCCCTTCATTACCCGTTTCATGAAAGATAACTTCGATCAATACGGTGATCTGTTGACCGAAGGCTTCCGTTTACCCGCAAAGTAGTGCTAAGATTTTGCATTCAATTTGATTCCCTGCCCGACAGAGCCTTGGCGTAGTCGGATCGTCTGCATGCTAACCCTAATTCCGATTCTAATCTAATTATCGCTAGCATTTTGGTAAGTCTGGGAAAACCGCTACTTTACCTTAATGAAGCGGGCTCTACATACGGTTGTGCAATTTGCACCAAGCATATTTTCGGTGCGCGGCCTACTATTTCTAGTAGTTTGCCTACTGTCTAATACTATTCAGGCTCAAGATCCGCACTTCTCCCAGTCACCCATGTCGCCTATTCAATTGAACCCCGCACTGACTGCAGCTTCTGAATGGGATGTGCGGGTTGGGGGGCAATGGAAAGAGCAGTGGTCGAGTGTGCCGGTGAGTTATCGAACCTTCGGGGCATTTTATGATCAGCGTTTGCACCAGCTTAAATTGCCACTGGGTCAACTTGGTGTAGGTGGTTCTTTTCTGTACGATCAAGCTGGTGATAGCAAGTTATCCTGGACACAAGCTGGCTTGCGGGTTTCCTATGGCGTGCCGCTGGAAGAGGGCATTGACCTACGGGCTGGTTTTGGTATTGACGTTGGCCAACGGGCTTTCTTACCAGACCAACTGGAGTTCGGCGACCAATACAATGGTGAACTATTCGATCCGGGGCAAGTAAGTGCAGAACAATTTGCCCGACAAACGAGCAACTTGACCTCTTTAAGTGCTGGGCTAGCTGTGGTGTATCGAAATCCGCGCAATCGCACGCAATTGCAAGGTGGACTTGCAGCTTCCCATTTGAATAGCCCAACCGTTAGTTTCTACCAGGCAAGTGACGTGGAAATACCTATTTGGGCGCGTTTTCATGCGAATGCCGTCGTAGAGGTGAATGATGATTGGGATGCTACAGGTGTTCATCACTTTTATCGGCAAGGGAGCTATCAGGAAATCCTGGTAGGGCTTGGTGGGCGCTATCATTTAGCATATAAAAATGAGGACCTGGCGCTGGGTGCAGGAATAGCGTACCGCTTTGGAGATGCTATTATTCCGCAGCTGGAGGCGCTCTACGGACAGTGGCGCTTTGGCCTCAGTTATGATATCAATACTTCGGCTTTCCAAACCGCTACAAACGGCCGTGGCGGTTTAGAGTTGGCTTTGCATTATTACATCTTGCAACCTAAGCCACCCGAAGAATTCAAGTCTTGCCCGATTTTTTAACAACCATCCTCTCGTCTAATTCTCCACGCATCTATGAACGTCAGTATACGCTATCCATCTAAGGTGACCGCTCACATGTTGGGACTGCTGACATTTATCCTGCTACTGCCAGCACTGCTTCCTGCTCAGCGAGCGGCGGCATTTTTGCGCAAAGGGGATGAGGCGATGCAACAAGCCGACTACTATACGGCCTTGCATTATTTTCGGCAGGCTTACGAAAGCAAGGCGGCTCCCGATGTAGGATTCCGCTTAGCAGAAGCGGCCTACGGCTTTCAAGCCTTTGCGGTAGCAGAAGAACATTATGAACTCCTTACGGAAGGAAACGCGGTACAACAGTATCCAACCGCTTGGCTGGGTTTAGGCAAAAGCCAGTTTGCACAGGGAAATTACAATGGTGCTCAGGAAAGCCTGAACGCTTTTCTCACTACGAATAGAGGAAGTAAGCAGCAAGTAGATGAAGCCCGAAAGATATTGGCCAGCTGCACTTGGGTAGAGCAACAGGAGGAAGGAGAAGAATGGACCGTAGAACGATTGGGAAGGCGTCTTAACTCACCTTACGGGGAATTTGGCGCCTGGAAATCTGGCGATACGCTGTACTATACCTCTTACCGCTACGATAAGGAAGATGATAAGTATAATCCGCCGCGCAAGATCAGTAAAGTCTTGATCTCAAAAGATGAACGTCGCGGCCGCCTCCTAAGCCGTGGGTTTAACGAGGATACCATTCTTACAGCTCACGTTGCCTTGAATAATGCCAAGACCTTGCTGTTTTTTAACCGCTGCCAATTTACGAAAGGAGCCAAGTTGCGCTGCGACTTATGCGTACGGGAAAAGGATCGACGTGGGCGTTGGCAAAAGCAGTTTATAAAACTTCCAGAACCAGTAAACTTACCAAGCTGGACTAGTACGCAACCAGCCATTTTATGGGATAGCGTGGAGCAACAGGAGCATCTGTTGTTTGTCAGCAATCGACCTGGCACGGAGGGTGGATTCGATATTTGGCGAGTCCCCATACCGGGGGACTTAGGGAAGTGGGAAATGCCGACAGCATTAACAGATCTCAATACAGCGGCTAATGAGGTAACGCCAATGTATGCTTACGCAGAAAGGCAGCTCTATTTTAGCACGGATAGGAGTCCTGGGTTCGGTGGATACGATTTAGTAAGAGCACCTTACGCGGGTGAGCAGGGCTGGGGTGAAATTGAAAACCTTGGCGCAAGCTTCAACTCTAGCTATGATGATACCTACCCATTTGTCTGGTCAGTGGATCGCTTGTACTTCAGTTCCAATCGTCCGGGTGGGCGCTACTTGGATCCCGATAGTAAGAATTGTTGTCCAGATATTTTTCGCGCTGATAAGGTGCCTCCACCTCCGCCAGCGGTGGATACAACGGCAATTGTAGGAGCTCCGCCAGCTGATACACCAGTAGAGCCAGTTCCACCACCAAAGCCAGTGCTCCGGACCTTGGAGGACTTCTTGCCGCTGACTTTGTTTTACGATAACGACCGACCTGATCCGCGTACGCGACGGGCCACCACTAAGCGGACCTACGAGGATACCTATTTCGAGTATTTGCGCCGCGAGGATGAGTACTACGACGAGTATGCCGAAAACCAAAGTGAGCAAGACGCACTAGCTCAGTTCTTCGAAGAAGAAGTAGCAGAAGGGTATGACCGTCTGGAGCTCTTTAGTAAAATCTTATTGGAACAACTAGAAGCAGGGCAGCAGGTAGAAATTTTCCTTAAGGGCTATACCAGTCCGCGAGCGCAAGGAGATTATAATTTACTGCTGGGTAAACGTCGAGTGAGTGCAGTGCGCAACCACTTTGAGAATTGGCGTTCAGGGACGCTAGTTGAGTATTTGGATAACGGCCAACTCATTATTTCCGAAGTGAGTTTTGGAGAAACCAAAGCAGCCGCTTCTGCGCAGGACGAAAGGGCAGGGGAGCGCCTATCCATTTACAGCCCAGAAGCGGCCCGCGAGCGCCGGGTAGAGATTGTGGAGGTGAAGCGCGGGCAATAGTATTTTGCCACTCCAACAGCATATCCCTAGAGCTATGGTAACTTAAACTTGATCGGGAGGTTAAACTGCACACGTACAGGCTTTCCCCTTTGCATTCCTGGAGTCCAATAAAGGCCCTTGGTTGTCATTTCATTCACCACACGCAATGCCTCTTCACCACATCCAGCACCTATATCACGAACTACCCTAGCGTCAGTAGTTGACCCATCAACATCTATTACAAAAGTGACAACAACGGTGCCTTCAATACCATTTTGCTGCATCTCCTCTGGGTAGCGAAGATTCTTGTAGATGTATTTTAAGAGTTCTTGTTGCGCACATGTTTTTCTTTCTTGTTCTCCTGTTAAATCTTCGCAACCAGGAAACCTTGGCATTTGCTCAACTACCTTGTAGGTAGGTCCGTCCGAATTCGAGGCTGCCGGAGCCGGAGCCGCCGGAGCATTACCACCGAGCGGATAGAGTTGCTTTCTAGGCTGCTCTGATGCTTCTGGGACTTTGGCTAAGTCTTCTTCTGCGGCCACGAAGTGTAGGCGGCAGTTCCAACCGTTAGCCTCGTCTACAAAGAGGAACGTCCAATAATCCTTGAACTGGCGGTCAATCTCATAGGAGTTGCTTTCATAGCTGAGTGTTTGCCCTTCGCGTTGGAAGGTGGTCAGGAAATACTCACCTTGATTTTCCATGGCGAGTGACCCATCGGCAAAAAAATGAAATTTGCTCCCTACCCACGGAGGCTCAGTGAAAGAACTATTCGCTTGATTCAGATTTTCGATCCGAGTCAATTCCCAGCTACCGGTAAGTGGAATAATCTCTTCAGATTGGCAAAAAAGTGATACTGATAGCAAGAGTGCTATCACAGAGAGATAGAATGGTTTCATTTACGCGTTATTTAATTGATTAATAGGTGGTAAGTGGACTAAATAGTTTTAGTCCTGATGCTCATCTCCCAAAGATAAACAGTCTCGCCGTAATAAGACGCTTTTTGTTAGAATTGAATGAAATAAAATAAATGTATGAAAAGTACATGGGGCTCCGTTGGTAAAATGTATTTTTGTTCCAGTACTCATAAGAACTCAATATGGCAAAACTGCGGCGTAATCACGCAAATCAAAGTAAGCAAAGCGGCGGTACGATCGCTAAGGTCGGCATCTTCGGAGCGATCATTGGTGGATTGTATTTTTTGTTCAATTTTTTTTCTGGAGGTGAGGGGCCTAATATAGCCTGGGAAGAAGAAGAGGATCCTAGTGTATACGCCGGTGAATTACACTTTCTACCATCGGAGGTAAATGGGTCGCAAGTTTACCATTACAAGAATTACAGTCTGAGTTACAATGAGGACTATGAGCAAGCAGACTGGGTTGCTTATATCCTTACGCGAGATGAACTTCGCCAGCCGTGGTCAGAGCGCGTTGATAATTTTCGGCCCGATCCAGCCATTCGTTCCGGTAGTGCTTCCCCCAATGACTATCGAGGTTCTGGTTATGATCGAGGGCACATGGTGCCAGCGGCGGATATGGCCTTCGACGCGGCCGCAATGGACGAGACTTTTCTCATGAGTAATATTAGTCCACAATCTCGTAATTTCAACCAGGGCATTTGGCGCGAACTGGAAGAATTGACTCGCGATTGGGCTAAGAAATTTGGCCGTTTGTACGTAGTATCTGGTCCTGTCTTAAGTGAGGACCCGAAAGGCTACATCGGTCGAGCTAACAACGTAGCAGTACCTACTGCCTATTTTAAAGTGCTATTGGACCTTGATGATCCAGAACAAAAGGCGATTGCCTTCCTGCTGGACAATGAGGTCAATTATGAACCCCTATACAAGTTTACGACCTCTGTGGACGAAATTGAGGAGCTTACGGGAATCGACTTTTTCCCAGATTTCATGCCGGAAGAACTGGAGGAAGAACTGGAGAGTAGCTACAACAAAGACCTCTGGCCCTTTAGTAAGCGTAAATACGACCTACGGGTAGAGCGTTGGAATCAATAAAAGGGGCCTTAGGGCAAAGAATTTCCCTGTTGAGTTCGTTACCTTAGCGAACAGATCGAGTCTATATTTTTGTACTATATCATTGTTTACAATCCCTCATCATGCGAGAGCAGTTTTTGGAAAGTATTGAGTCGGGCTACCAGTTCAAGGGCGAGAGCTTTGTACTGGGAGGTGCGATGCTAGATAAAGAAACCCAGACTAACACCCTTGTTCGTTTACCTTTAGCCACCCTTAACCGACACGGTTTAATTGCCGGGGCTACGGGTTCTGGTAAGACCAAAACCTTGCAGATTATTGCTGAGCAATTGTCGCAAGAAGGTGTGCCAAGTCTTTTGATGGATATCAAGGGTGACCTAAGTGGGATCGCGCAACCCTCTCCCGGACACCGCAAAATTGATGAGCGCCACGAGGCAATTGGCATTCCGTTTGAGGCTGTAGGAAGCCCGGTGGAGTTTCTGTCAATTTCTGAGGAAAAAGGTGCTCGCTTACGCGCAACGGTTTCGGAGTTTGGTCCGGTATTGTTTTCGAAAATATTGGCGCTTAATGATACCCAGTCCGGTATTGTGGCGGTTGTGTTCAAGTATGCAGATGACAATGATCTGCCTTTACTTGATCTGGAGGATTTCAAGAAGACCCTCCAGTATATGACCAATGAGGGTAAGGCTGAGGTGCAGAAGATCTACGGCCGTATTTCCAGCGCCAGTGTGGGTTCCATTATGCGGAAGTTGGTAGAACTTGAGCAGCAAGGCGCGGAGATTTTCTTCGGTGAGCCTTCCTTTGAAGTAGAAGATTTATGCCGAGTAGATGAGCTAGGCCGCGGTATTGTATCGGTGATCCGTCTAACGGATATCCAAGACCGGCCAAAGCTATTCTCTACCTTCATGCTGCAGATCTTAGCAGAAATTTATTCCACTTTCCCGGAAGCCGGTGATGACGACAAGCCTAAGCTGGTGATGTTCATCGATGAGGCGCACCTGGTGTTTGACCAAGCTTCGGATGCCCTGATGGACCAGCTGGAAGCCATTGTCAAACTTATTCGCTCTAAGGGAGTAGGTTTGTTCTTCGTTACTCAAAATCCAGCTGATATTCCTGAAAGTGTCCTGGGGCAGCTTGGTTTGAAGGTGCAGCACGCTTTACGCGCGTTTACTGCCAAGGATCGTAAGGCCATTAAACTGGCTGCGCAAAACTACCCCATCACCGAATACTACGATGTCGATCAACTATTGACGGAATTGGGTATTGGGGAGGCATTGGTAACCGCCCTGAACGAAAAAGGTATTCCTACACCGCTTGTACATACCATGTTGCGAGCACCGCAATCACGGATGGATATCCTTACGACTAAGGAGATTAATGAAGTAGTAGACAGTTCACCACTTGTAAAGAAATACAATCAAACTATTGATCGTGATAGTGCGCACGAAATTCTGGCTGAGAAAATAGAAGCCGCTCACGAAGAAGAGCGCCAAGAAGAACTCAAGGCAGAACGGGAAAAGGCCCGGAAGTCTTCTTCTCGAAGCCGTCGACGCGAAAAGTCTACCTTGGAAAAGGTCATGAGCAATACGACTACTCGTCAGATCGGGCGCACATTAGCGCGGGAATTGGCGCGGGGCTTGCTCGGTATTCTTGGCGGGCGTCGGCGCTAGTGTTTTGTCGGGAGACAAAACACAGCGATCGGGAGACAAAACACGACTAAAGTACAAGTTTGTTTTGTCTCCCGACAAAAACATAAAAAACTACTCAATCTCCATTTCCAACCACCGCTCCAAAGCATCCACTAGCTTCGCGCGATCGGAACTGCTCATATTGCGTATACGGGCACGACCATGGTCTTTGCCTGGCATAAAGAACCAGACGGCATCAATTCCATCAGTTGGTCGCACCGCTGTAGCGGACCAAGTATCGGAATCTCCATTGATGTAGATAAATCGATCACCATTAGCGGGTAGCCATTCTGCTACCGCGTTCACTAATTTACCATCAAAGCTTTTGGGCATCTTGCCCGGCATGAAAATGGCACTGGGGTTGGGCTCCATAGGAAGTGCTTTGAGCAAACCTTCGAAATCCTCGGTTTCGTAGCTGTAGTAGCCCATTTCAGCACCTGCCTGGTAATAGTGGCTGGCATAAGCTTCCATGGAAGCATCACTGAATAAATCCATTCCAGAAGCTGCGAGTAGGTGATCCAAGGCTACGTCTACTCCTGCGGATTTGGGGGGTATTTCTTCGCACCTACCACCCAATTGCCAGAAAGCGAAAGGATACTCCAAGACAGAATATTCGAAAGCTTCCTCAAAACCCAGATAATCAAACTCAAGACCGGCACCTTTTGCGTACCACTGGAGTTTTGGTAGTACTTCTTCGCGGTTTTGCAGGATGATCTCCTGAACATCGTAGATAGCGTCTCGGCAAGCATCTGTACCCACGGTGTCCAGGAAAGTATAAATACGTTCTTCTTCTAAAGCCAAATTAAGTGGAGCCACGTAGGGTACGCTCACATCCACATCCTCAGGATAGAAATAGCGATAGAAAATAGTGGTCTGCCCACCTTTGGAAATCCCAGTACTGAGCCATTTGCCAGAATAGATCTGACGGAACAGCTGATTGATATGGTGAAGATCAGCGGTAGCCTGTTCTAGATTCAAATACTGATAATCAAGATCCTTTTCTGCAGGCATGCTGCTGCCAAAATAACGGTGTTCGACATCGATTTGGTTGCCTGCAATAAGATTGGTGAGTTCGTAAACCCGGTTGCGACTGCGCGTATAACCTTCCGTGCAGATTACTGTCGGACGGTTGAAGCCGCGGTGTGAAAGAAAGGCACGTTGGTAGAAGTGACCCTTATCGGGATTGTTGTGGTCAATCGGCTGCTTGATATGCAATTCGTAGGCCGCTGCGTAACCATCTGGGGCGTCAATAGCTTTGAAAATTACATCAGGCAGTCCAAATAAAGCTTGTTCTAGGGCTGTGGTCTGTGCTTGAGCAGCAATTTGCCCCACGAAGGCGACCCAGCTTAATATCATCCATCTCATAGCGTAGTATTTGTTCTACGCCAAAATAAGGAAAGAATGCGAAGCGTCGACCTTATTGGTCATCAGTGATTTGGCCGGCATTGAATTGGCGCTGAAAGCTGGTCCAGGGCATGCTGCGGTAGTAGTCTTCGCCGTAATAGCGCAGGAGCATCTCAAAGTGTTGTTGGCCTTGGTAGGCGTGGATAGTTTGAATAACCTCACCCTCTTCGCTCAAAAAGATAACACTAGGGAAAGCCAAGCGTCCGTCTAATAGGTGCGCAGCTAATTCATGGTAGCCCAGTTTGCCTTTGCGGACATATTCGTAGGTTTCGCCTTTAAAGTTCAGGGGTTCTTTACTTTCTGCATCCAATCCTACAATAGTGAACTGGTCAGTAATCAAGGCCTGGATAACGGAATCAGTGAAGGCCTCTGCCTCCATCTTCTTACACAAGGAACACCAATTGGTATAAACATAAACTAAGGTTTTGCGACCCTGTATTTCTGTCTCGGGCTTAGTTTCCCAAGCGTTCCAATCGGTTATCGCTAAAGATGTGGACTGGGCGCTAAGCTGACCCACGATCATAACCACTAGTGTCGCGAGTGCAAAACACTTTTTCATTTTGTGTCTAATTTGTGTTTAGAGGAGTTGCATTTGGATGATGCGCAAGCCCTATTTGTTTTCTCAAGTGTACTTCTGGGTGGTAAATTTAATACTGCCCAACAAAATACTTACCAAAGCTAAACACTTAAATCGCGAAAAGATTGACTATTACACAGAGCTTTAATATTCTATTAACGCGTAGTTAGGGGCGGTAATAAACCTTTAATGTGTCTTCCGCGATTTTGAATGTCTCCTGAGCCTCGGTTCCCAAGTTAGGTGCGGCCTTACCATCCGACCAATTGTGTCGGCTGCAGAATACACGCGCCTCGTCCCAAAGCTCACCTTTTACGAAGGTATGCAGGAGCCAGGCTCCTCCTTCAATAGTGAGATGCGCTATTTTGCGATCTGCTAGTTGTTTCAGCAGTTGCTTTGGCCAGTCTTCATTTGTGAAATCAAGTTCCATAAACTCCAACTGATCTCGCTCCTCTCCTGGTTTTTGCGTGATAACCAAAGTTGGATGCGCTCCATCAAAGAGTTGTAAATCCGAAGGGAGTTTCCCCGCTCGATCTATGACGAGGCGTTGCGGCTGTTTGCCTGGTACTAACCGACTGGTTAAGGCTGGGTTATCTGTACGTGCTGTACCTGCACCAATCAGAATGGCATCCGTCTCTGTTCGCCACTTATGTACTAGGCGTTTACTAATAGCATTAGTAAGCCAGAACTGTGTCTCATCAGCCGGAGCTATGAATCCGTTTTCCGTTTGTGCGTACTTGAGGACAACGTAAGGTCTTTGTTCACTGACGTAAATATTGCGGTAGCGACTCAGTCTTGCACCAATTTCTGGCAAAACTGCTTCTTCTACTTTTACTCCGGCTGCTCTAAGTCGCTCTAATCCAGATCCGTCAACTCCCGGGGTTAAGTCCCGCGCTGCCACAACGACATGAGGAATGCGCTGATCAAGAATCAGATTCGTGCAGGGCGGAGTTCGACCCCATATGTTGCACGGCTCCAGCGACACGTACAAGGTACTTTCTTGAATTAAGTGTTCATCAGCAGGGCGGACACTACGAACCGTAACAACTTCAGCGTGCGGGCCTCCATCCTCGGCGTAGTAGCCTTCCCCAATGATTCTATCCTCGTGTACCAGCACTGCGCCGACAATCGGATTTGGGCTGGCTAAACCCTTTCCCAGACGTGCTAAATCGAAGCAACGACGCATTATGCGAGATTTCAGACTCATAATAATGGCTTCATTCCACAAAGCATACCAACTGCGCCGAAAACTGGCAACATTGCACCCATATTTACTGTAGTTTAGTTCATAAGGAATTGATTTGCACGATTTTATGCCTCAATTGGCTTGTCCATTGTGAGCTTAACTCTTTTATTATGCTATATCGCGTCAAACTAAAGAATGCGGAGGATCATGTGCTTCTGGACAGTGAAGTATATGAATATATAGTCTCCGACCCCTACCTGGTAAAAATTAACTTTATTGATAATCTGCGTAAGCATTCCAGTGGTTGTGCGGTTTTTCAGAAAACTTGGCGTAAATCCTCTGGTGATTACAAGACGGAAACTATTTACCTGCACAAGTTCGTCGCCGAGAAATTTCTGGGCCATCTCAAATCCGATAAAAAGAACTTAGTTGGAGCAAAAAATGGTAATAAGCTTGATTGCCGTTTAGAAAATCTAACTTATCGTTCCCGCGCTGTAGCCAGTCGTAAGCGTAAAACATCTAGTCGAGTAGGGTATACCGGTGTTTATAAAGAAAACAACCGCTACCGGGCAGTTATATCCGTTGGACGCAAAACAATTCATATTGGAATGTATGCTACCGCAGAAGAAGCTGCTTTGGCTTACAATCGCAAATCTCGAGAATTATTTGGTGAAAACGGTAAGATCAATGTAATTCGTCAGCGCAGTAGAGCGGGGAATAGCTAGATCTTAAAGGCCCGGGTCATTTCTCTTTTTCCTGGTGGCCCGGGAAGGCCTTCCACTTTGAAGCCGATGTCTTTTAAGTTGCGCTTGAAAACACCTTTCGCACAGTAAGTTACCAATACGCTGTCCTGGTTCATGGCATCGTATAGCTGCTGAAAAGGCTCTCGTTCCCAGAGTTCTGGTTGTGTTCTGGGACCAAAGGCATCGTAGAATACCACGTCGTATCCGCCATTAAGCGTCGCATTCTCCAGCGTCTGCTGCCACTTTAGAAGCTGAAAGTTTGGCGTAATACTCACTTCCTCTCCCCAATTAGCTTGATGCAAGGCTTCTAACAAACTGTTATCCTCGCTTAGCTGTTGGGCATAATTCAATTGCTGCGCCTCTTCAATGCTAATTGGAAAGGCTTCAACAGCTTCGTAATAAATCGACTTATTGGCTCTCTCGGCAGCAAGCAAGCTGAGATATGCATTGAGGCCACTACCAAAGCCCATCTCAAATATCCGAACCTGATCTAGTTTTGGTAATACCAGGTTTAGACCGGCCCCTAGGAACACGTGTTGTGATTCCTGAATAGCGCCGTACTTGGAGTGGTACGCAACACCAAAACGCTCACTGAGAATACTGTGAGACCCATCTTGTGTTTCGATCAACGATATCATTGTCACAACTACTGCATCCAACTTTACTCCAGCTAGCTATAGTTGGAAGGAATCCGAGCTAGGAAGTAAGGGGAGGGGTCAAGGCTTACGAGGCAGCCAAAAGTTGATCACGAATGTCATCTACGCTAATGGCCAGGTGAGAGGCGTCATAGACAACTTTACCACGATCAATCAGTAGGATCTGTGGTGATTCGTGCTCAATAGCAAAGTGATCGGCTATGTAGTTGGATACCTCCCGATAATTGATCAGGTCCAGGTAGAACGGTTGAATGTTCTCCACCGGCAGGTCCCAGCTCTGCTCCAAGCGTTGCTTGGCGAAGCTACTGATGCTACAACGAATACTATGCTTAAAAATTAGACAAGGAACTGTTTCGGATTGTTGAACCAGTTCCTCAACCTCAGCAGTGTTTGCTAAGGGAATCCAGTTTACCATGCTATTAGAAGATAGATCTTAGAAAAGGAGGCTGACTACTGTTTGAACAGCTTCGATCAGCGAGTCATTAATTTCGAAATTGGATGGACATCCGTAGCCACGGTTGCAAGAAGAAAGCAAAGTAGCGGCAAGGAAGAATAGTGATGCCTGACCAATGTTACGACGAGAAATTTTCATGGAGGTTTAATTTTGCTCCTCAGATGCGTTGTTACCAGTAATTCAGTAGAGACTCACTTGGGTTTAATCTGAGCAGTTATGAATGTTCGAGGGATAAATCGTATATCTAAGCAAACCAACGAAGGCCGAGAATAGTTTATTTTGAAACTCCGCGCAAAAATACAGTAATTCAAGCGCCCAGACAAGTCCTAGGGCTTGCAACAAAGCGCGCTTTTAGTATTTTTGCGCTGCTATAATTGACCAGACTTCTGGAAGCCCGGTTGTCAAAGTGTTGAAATTACGGTATAAGTATTGTAATTGTTATCGCTGTACAGACGCATTGCAATGTGTCTCTCCGATTCTAGAAAATGGTATTGTTTCATAAGGATGAACTAAGAAAAAATCGATATGGCCAGAAAATTAGCCTTACGTGATGCACTTCGGGAAGCAATGATCGAGGAAATGCGCCGTGATGAGAACGTGTTCTTGATGGGAGAAGAGGTTGCAGAATACAACGGTGCCTACAAGGTAAGTAAGGGAATGCTGGATGAGTTTGGTCCTAAGCGTGTAATTGATACGCCGATTGCCGAGCTTGGTTTTGCCGGTATCGGTGTTGGTGCCGCGATGAATGGTTTGCGCCCCATTATAGAATTTATGACTTGGAACTTTGCAGTGTTGGCATTTGACCAAATTGTCAATAATGCGGCCAAGACCTTGTCTCAATCTGCTGGACAGTTTAGCTGCCCGATCGTATTCCGTGGTCCTTCTGGTTCTGCGGGGCAGTTGGCGCAGCAGCACTCTCAAACCTTTGAGAGTTGGATGGCGAATACTCCGGGCTTGAAAGTAATCTCCTGTACGGACCCTGCCGATGCGAAAGGCCTGCTAAAGTCTGCAATTCGCGATAATGATCCCGTTTGTGTAATGGAGTCAGAGCAGTTGTATGGTTTCGAAGGAGAAGTGCCTGAAGGTGAGTACCTTGTACCAATCGGTAAGGCTGCCGTTCGTCGGGAAGGAACAGACGTAACACTAGTTTCTTTCAATAAGATGATGCTTCCCACTATGGAGGCCGCTAATAAGCTAGAAGCAGAGGGTATTAGTGCTGAGGTAATCGACTTGCGTACCATCCGCCCATTGGATCATCACACCATTATCGAGTCAGTGAAAAAGACGAATCGTCTGGTGGTAATCGATGAGTCCTGGCCATTTGCTGGTGTTTCTAGTGAAGTAGCTTACGAGGTGCAGAAGTATGCCTTTGATTATCTGGACGCACCAGTTATCCGCGTGAATGCTGCCGACACTTCTTTGCCTTACGCTGCACCTTTTGTAGAGGCTTACCTGCCAAATGCTGCTAAGATTATCAAGGCCGTAAAGGAGGTGGCTTACGTTGGATAGCCTAATGGATAATTGGTATTTACCCATTACGCTCTTACCCAGTATTGGCTTCTTTATCATGGCCACAACCAATGTGTCCAATGCCCTGAGTGGAGACATTTCTCAGCTTTTGGTGGTAATGGAGGAAAGCCACACCGGAAAGTCAATTATTCGCCGTAAAATCAATCAGCTAAGGTTACTTAGTATTGCCTTAGTTCTTCTTTATGGTAGTGCAATTCTTCTGGCCCTGGCCAGTTTGGTAGCCGGTCTGGGAGAAGGTCTTATGATCCACTCCGGAGCAATGGTGTTTTTCCTTATTTGCTCCGGAATCCTGGCGGTTTGTATTGCTCTAGGGTTATTAATGGTGTACGCTGTCCGGGCTGTGCGGATCAAAAGGGATCAATTTGAAAGATGAAACTGCTTTTCCGGTTTAGTTTGCGCAATTTTCCACTTGTAATACTCCCATAAAGCCACTGGCCCAACTCCTTGGCGATACTTGATGTGGATGATCAAGAAATAGAAGTACAACCTCAAGGTGCCAATCTGCTCAAATTTTCTAGCGGAGGTAGTGACGTAGTCATTGATGATCTCAAAGTCATATTGCTGATAGATGCGCTCAATGAATTCTACATCCTCGTAAACGAGGTAAGCTTCGTTGAAGCCGTGGAGCGCCTCAAATTGTTCTTTCCTGATAAATAAAGACTGATCGCCTCCGCGGAACCAGTTCGAATGAATCTGAGTGACTAAAGGTGCTAGCTTGAGGAGCAAATGATTGGGATGATCAAATTTCAGTCGAAAGCATCCCGCATGACCAAGCTGTGCCTTCGCAATAACCTGTCGATCAAAACCCTTTGGTGGAAAGGTGTCAGCATGCAAGAAGTACAAGAGCTCTCCGCTGGCGTGCCGTGCGCCAAGGTTCATTTGTCTGGCCCGGCCTTTTGGCGATTTTAGCAGCCTAACCGTTGGGAAACCTGCAACAATCTGCTGCGAACCGTCCACACTTCCTCCGTCTACCACAATGATTTCGTGTACGTAGTTTGAACTAATGTCTTGAAGATGCTGCAGCAGACGACCCAAATGAGCTTCCTCGTTGAGTGCGGGTATGATGATCGAAATCTGATTGGTCATACGATATATGCTGCTTAGGCTGGCGTATAGCCCTTCTTGCTTAGCCACTTCTCCAAATCAAGCAATCTTGGGTTCCGCAATTTTTTTCCATCAATCAGGAGAGTAGGGAAGTTGAGCCGGCCAGTAGTGTACAAGGCACGGAGTTCATCGGCGGCGGCTTCGTTTTCTTCCACGTCAAGAAATACGAAATTCAGTCCCTTCTCCCGCAAGAGTCCCTGGTAATAGCGAGTTTTATGGCAACGCGCTGCTCCATAAAGCTTGATCTCCTTGGCATGTTTATCCTCCATTCCTATTTCCTTTTCGGTTCGGCTCTCTACCTGGTACGTGTCTGCTCGAAGATGCAAAAAAGAATGGTTCTGAGGATATTTCTTCCTCAGAACCATATACTTATGTTCCGCATGCCGACTTTTTCGTCGTTGTGTGGATTATTCTTCCATCATGACAATCGTCATAGCGTTCAATCCTGCCGGATCACCGAAATAACTGATGTGATCACAAGCGCAGATGTCAACAACAGGTGGGAATTGTCGATCTGCTGCACCCGGAATTTCTTTAATGCTTTCCGTACTAACGGCGATATCATTAGCTTCCTTGAAAAGTAAGGTATCCAGAGCATCGTAGTGACCTCTGCTCTTAAACCGGGCCATGACCTTCTGCAAGATCGTGGCCTGTGCCTCCGCTTGTGCAGGTGGAATCAGCTTGGTGTTCCCAGCAATAATAGAGTAGGGGATACCAGGGTCAGATCCGTCGTTTAGTTGCGTCAAGAAATCACTATCCGGATTCATCTGCTTGAGCGTATGGAACATACTATCCATAAACTTTCCAACCACCCGTAGCGGAATAATGTAAGGCTGGATGAAGGAAGCTGCATTGACCGCATTGGCCAGAAGCGGTGTGGCCATTTCGTACAAGGAGCCATAAGGGGAGCCCTGGTTGGGCGTACCCAATTGGTACAAATGATTCACAATTTGATTTCCATCTAACTTTTCAATAAACCAACGGCTTACCAATCCACCCATGGAGTGAGCTACAATGTGGAAAGTTTTGCCGTGATCAGGTCCTAAGCCTACCGTAATCAGTTTATCTTTTAATGCCTGAGCAGTTTCTTCGATCGGAGTATTTAGGTTCTCATAATCAAAGGTGAGCATCAAGTCGTAATTCTTTGCTAAGGCCTTGCCAGTGGCGTCTTGGACGAGCTGGTACGACTTAGGCATTTCGGTAGTATCACCAATGATGCCGTGGATGTACATGACAATTCGGTCAGCGCCACGAACGGCAGCCTTGACTGCCTCAAACTCGGTATTGTATTCTACCTTCAGGTTAGCGGCTTTCTGCTCTTCAGGATCAGTCTCTACCAGCGTGCCAATTGCGAGTTGGGGATGCTGATAAACGAAAGGAAGATATTTGCCAATGGTCTTCTGGAAGAAGATTTTGATGGAGCCAGTCAGGCTGCGTTCACCGGTTGTAGTAGGTGCAGGCAAGTCCTCGATGTGTACATTACCATCTGCATCCATAATACCAACCGGATAGAATAAGCCGGTCTCCGGATCGAGTGCCACTGGGATAATAAATTCATCCTTAGTTGGCTGGCGCTTGAGATTAACCTTGATAGGGTTGTCCGCAGTGACTTTATCCGTTCCCGCTGCTTCGACGAACTCCAGCACATTTACTGCGGGCATATTGCTAAGTCCCTCAGCTAGTTCGTGGCTTGACCATCCTGAAGGAAACTCAGGTAAGCCGCCCACCGCTGCTAGACTACGAGCCGATTGGGTCTGACTATTGAGCATAGCTATACCAGTCATTCCATCAGGTACTTCAATCGTTACTGCACTGGCGACTTCACTTGCTGTGCCGGCAGCTAATTCAACCTCTTGGGTCGGGCGGGCCGTTTTCAATACAATGTCCTCTACAGTCCAGTCGTGCTGTGGAGGGTGATTAGCCTCGCTTCGTCCTGCTCGCTTCGTATCTGCTTTAGTCGGATTATCCATCACCAGAGAAACCTGGTTGAACTGATCCGTGGAAATTTCCTGCGTACTGATGAAAATCTTCATGTACTCAGTAACTTCGTTTATTCCATGCGCCAGGAAGGCATCATCTACTGCCAAGGGAATGGTCTTGAAAGTCTGCCCATCGCTTAAGCGGTCAAGTAAAAAAAGCTCGGCATTGGGTTCCAAAACTTCTAGTGGAAGGAATTTATTCTTGATCCCATAATCTGACAACATGTTTACGGCACTGAAGTACAAATTCCGATTTCCGGTATTTTTGATCTTCATGCGAAAGGCTGGTTGTAGCCATTTCTTTTCTGCAAGATTATAGTCGTAGTTAAAGACAACTTCATCTTGCCAGTTTACGGCACTTGCAGCGCAGTTATCGTCATTTTCCCAGGCCCCGGGTTCATCCACCTTTAGCAAGGTGATTTCGTATTCGTCGCGCTTTAGGGTACTACGTGGGTTGGCAATATTCCTAACGTGATGCCAGTGGGCTACACTTTCAATGTCTCCAACGAAGATCAGAGCCTGCTCGCTATTATAGCCGTTTATTCTACGGAATACCGGACGTTCCTCGCCTGGGATTGTTAGCTGAAGGGTATTATTTACTGCCTTTACCCAGTAGTCGGCTTCGGATGACTCACCGATACGGTCGTAGTAGACGGAGGGGCGATCTTTCATCGCTGTCTCTACGGCTGCCAGCCCTGCCGCGTCTCCATCTTGGTGCAGGTGTATTTTGAGTTTCTTTACTGGAAGTTTGTCCAAGTAGGCCAAGTAAGACTGATCCTTGTCCAAACGATCGTCATCTGCCAGCTGAGACTGCATGATCTCTACTTTGGTAACCTTAAGGGAGATCATCTCTGTTCCTACTTTCGCTCGTAGTCCAATACCACTGGGGTTTGCACTAGGCCAATTATGAATGCTACCGGCATCAATGACCCACTTGTTCTTCTTTTTGTCCCAGTTTATAGTGTAGCTCTCTGCTTTCTTTTCCGGAACGCTGCCTAAGAAGTACAGATTCTTGTCCTCAGCTTCTGAAGCATCAATCTGAGGGGTTTGACGATCCACAAAATTGCTCACCTTCACTCGTAGATTGTTCACCAATTGACTATAGGTGATTTGCCCATTGTATTGTTCGAGAAGCGCAATGAGGTTATAAGTGAATGCGCCACGAGTTTGGTCGCCAATCTTAAGTTCTTTGGCGGTTTCGCTGGCGCGTGCAGCTGCCAACTGTATGTGACGTCCACGCGGTGGGATTAAGTCTACCCGGCCGGCAGCAGCAGTACTGCTTTGGTAGCGTTCAAGACCGTGAAAATCTCGGGCCTGCGGAAGGTTCTTGGCCGTTTCCGCCATCCGGGAGGTAACCCGTACATCACGCGTGTTGGTACCGGAGTGGCAGCAGTCAAACAGTGCTAAAAAATGTGGATTATTTTGGTGAGTAGCTTCCCAAATCAGGTAAGATAACTCCTTGTCCATCAAGTCGCGGCCATCATCAATACGGCTGTCCCAGCAGACTACCGTCTCGAGTTTGCCGTCGGGATCAGTGTGGCGAAATTCTTGAGGAGCTACTACTTGCGAACCGTGCCCACTGTAGTACAGGAGGCAGGTATCGTCACTGGTGGCTGATTGGAAGTGGGTAAAGGCCGCGATCACGTTCGCCTTGGTAGCGTCTTTGTCAAAAACAGTCTTGATATCGAGTTCTTCACAGGGGTAGTTGCCTTCTAGATAGGCTACCAGAGACTGGGCATCATTGACGCAGCCGTTAAGGCGGTGGTGTGCAATAGGATAGTCATCAATAGCAATCACCAATGCGTAAATCATATGGGGTTAGGTTTAGGAATGAGTGAAAGTTTAAAGGTAATAATTCTGCTTGGATTCCGACCTCATTTCCTATTTTTGCGGGACCGGTAACCAAAGAGAATTATGGGAAGAGCATTTGAATATCGCAAGGCCAGAAAAATGAAGCGTTGGGCTTCTATGGCAAAGGCGTTTACGAAGATTGGCCGTGAAATTGCAATCGCTGTGAAAGAAGGTGGCGGAGATCCGGAATATAATCCACGTTTGCGTCTGGCAATCAATAATGCTAAGGCAGCGAACATGCCTAAGGCCAACGTAGACTCGGCCATCAAACGGGCCATGTCTAAGGATGCCGCCAATTACGATGAAGTCGTTTACGAAGGCTATGGCCCCAAGGGCGTAGCTGTGATGATTGAAACGGCAACCGATAATACCAATCGTACGGTGGCCAGCATGCGCCTTATTTTTTCCAAAGGAGGTGGTAACCTGGGGAATTCAGGTGAAGTAGACTATATGTTTACCCGTAAGGGACAGTTCAAAGTGTCAGCCGAAGGGCGTGATATGGAAGAACTCGAACTCGAACTCATCGACCACGGTCTGGAAGACCTCCAGCAAGAGGAAGACGAGTTGGTAATCACCACCGCTTTTGAGGATTTCGGTACGATGCAAAAAGCCTTGGAGGATATGGAAATCGAGGTAGCTAATGCTGAATTAGTTCGCATCCCTTCTCACACCAAGAAATTGGATGATGATGGAGAAGAAGCTATGATTAAGCTCATCGATAAGCTAGAAGAGGATGACGACGTAGTGAACGTGTTTCACAATATGGATATGAACGAATAATGTATACTGCTTCTGACGTTCAACAGCAGTTCACAAATACCTTCGGATACGCCCCGGCACTCCTTGTACGTGCTCCGGGGCGTATCAATATTATTGGTGAACACACCGACTATAATCTTGGTCTGGTACTTCCGGGTGCCATTGACCGTGAACTCTACTTTGCGGTAGGTGAAAACCAGGATCAACTTCTGCGTTTCCGTGCGCTGGATATCTCTGCTTCCGCTGATGTCCAATTAACTGACCTTCGTCCTTCCGGGAAACTTTGGTTAGATTATCTCTTGGGGATTGCTCAGCAGTTTGTCCAAGAAGGGTACGACTTGCGTGGTCTGGACATCGTCTTCGGTGGAAACTTACCTGTCGGAGCTGGCGTTAGTTCCTCAGCGGCCCTCGAGTGTGGTATGGCTTCCGTTTGGAACGAACTATTGAATGCTGGTAAATCGAAAACGGAACTGGCGCAGTTGGCCCAGCGTTCTTCTCACGAATTTGTGGGTATTCCTTGTGGCATCATGGACCAGTTTGCCAGCCTGCAAGGAGTCGAAGGACACGCTATACTACTCGACTGTCGGGATTTGTCTTTTCATAAAGTGCCGGTAGCAGTTGACGGCTGCGAGTGGGTCTTACTTAATTCTAAAGTCAGCCACAGCCTGGCCGAGTCGGCTTATGTAGATCGGGTTGAGGAGTGCAATGCTGGTGTCGCAGTTCTTCAACAGTATTATCCAGAAGTACAATCCTTGCGGGATGTAAGCCCACCAATGGTAGAAGAGCTTAAGTCAGTGATTCCGGAGGTCGTGTACAGACGCTGTCGTTACGTTGTGGGTGAGCACGCGCGAACGCTGGCCATGATCGAGATGCTGAAGGCGGGGAAGGCGCAACAAGTAGGTATGTTGCTTAACCTGACCCAGTTAGGACTTGCGCAAGATTATGAAGTGAGTTGTCCGGAAATAGATTTTCTCTTTGCGCAAGCCTATCGCTACCCCGGTGTGTACGGCGCGCGTATCATGGGAGGAGGTTTCGGCGGGTGTACGCTTAATCTGGTGCAGTCAGCGCATCGTGCGGACTTTGTCAGCACTGCTTTAGCAGCTTATAAGGAAGAGTTTGGGGTGCAAGGGGAAGAGTTAGTCGTTGGATTGGTCGATGGTGTTAGCATCTTTACGCAGGGACGCTCCTCCGTATAATGGTGAACAGAGTTATTGCTACCAAGGAACCAATAGCTATCAAAGCTACAGTAGGAATACTATTTGCCGGATCGGCGAATTGTTGTTTGCTGTAGATGCCAAAGAAAGCCCAGACGAGCACCGCAGCGTAGCCAATGTCTCGACGGTCAAATAGGATAAATGCCCCGATAATGGTGGCTATTGCAATCATGGTAATGGTCCAATTAACTTCCCCGAAAGCACCGCCGTCCCAACCAAGATGTACGAGCACTGTAGTAACATTAGCAATAGTGGCTACGGTTATCCAACCCAAATAGACGCTGAACGGCAACTTTACGGCCCAGAAACTGACGGCGCTATTGTCACTTTTACCAATGTCAAGCTTACGGTAGATCGCTAGTAGGCTACTCAGTATCGTCAGCATAATGGCTAGGGATAAGGTAGGCTGCACATAGTGCCATACTACGATCCAGCTGGCGTTGGCTAAACAGGAGACAAAAAAGGTGGGACCAATACGTTCTACAAAGGACATATCCAGTCGATCCTTGCTCCACCAGTTACGCATTTGGTAAATGACAAATATTAGTAGCAATAGATAGATTACCCCCCAGATGCTGAAGGTGAAACCAGCGGGTACAAATAAGTTGGGATAGAGCGCTGAAAGTTCGCCAGTGGTAAAGCCATTAATGGGAAGCGTGTTGGCTAGCGTATTCATGATAATGACGAGTACAAAGCCAATGATGTTTGCGATTTGTAGGGTTCTGAGTGACATGTTTTGCAGTGTTTGGTTAGTGATGTGGTTGCTATTGGAGTAACCATTTGGCTAAATAAGCTACGCCAATACCTAAGTAGTTGCCTAATGCCAACCCGAGCAATGATAGAGCGATGCCAGGCGCCAGTAAACGCCGATTCTGAATAGCGGTGGTTACCTGTGCGATAAAGACCGGACCATACAAAGCCGCCGCCGAACTGACAATAACCGTATCTCGATCCACCTTAAAAAGCCAGGACAAGAGCCAGTGTAGTAATATCGTAGCGGTAAGCGCCACCAAGCTAAATGCTAAGAGGGGCAGGCCTCCGTCAAGTAGTTTTTGAAAGTTGGCCATCAATCCTAGTGCTACACAAAAAATCAAAAGAAAATACTCACCCTGTGCGAATGAACCGGGAAGTGAGCTAATTTTTGGAGCAAAAGATAAGGCCAGGCTTATAGTGGTCAGGAAGAGAATCAAGATGGTTGTATTACTCATTGCGCCGGTTAAGGCGATGGTGAGTAGCACACTGGCCCCGCCTACTAGAATACTGATACCGGTAGGGATGAACCAGATTGCATTGAGCTCACTACCGCTTTCTTCTTCCTCTTGTTCCGGTTTGTCATCAGCTGTTACAGGAAAACTAGGAAGAAAAAGGCCTAAGAAGCGCTGAATAACCGTCATCAATAAAAGTAAATAGATGCCTCCGCCGAGAATATCCGCTGCTTGTAAAAGAACTACATAATCACTCGGTGCCTCAACTGCCATGCCGATCGCCTGTAGATTAGGGGTGCCTCCAGTATAGAGGCCAGTAAGCATACCCGCTACTTTCCAACCATCCGCCTGACTTGCCTGGAAAAAGTAGGCCGCCAGGCCGGTGCCGATTAAACCTGCTACCGCACAGAGCCCAAAGGAAACCAATCCGGGACCCGCCAGTTTCCAGTTGGCTTTTATGTTGGCACCAAACAGCAGCATGGGCAATGCGAGGATCATTCCTGCACCCGCCAATTGCTCAGCCACCTGCTCGTGTACTAGACTAGGAAGTAGATTGCCGATGATAATACCGAAGGCGTAACACTGCACTACTGCACTAAAAAAGGAAGGGACCATTTTCTTCCGTTCCAGGTACAAGGCCACAAACGGGAAAAGAAGAGACAGCAGAATTGTGGCTGCGGCAGTCATAATGTGCTAAATTGGTTCTTCGAATTACAATGCCCTGAATGTAAGCATTTATGGAAGAATTTCGGCTTGAGACGCCCAGGATGTACCTGCGTGAATTCCGTTTGGAGGACGCGAATGGTTTTTATCAGCTAAATCAAGACCCTCAGGTAATACAACATACGGGCGATAAACCCTTTGCGGATTCAAGTGCTGCGGCAGCCTTTATTCAGTCTTATGATCATTACGAACGGTATGGCTTTGGCCGCTGGGCCATTATCTTGCGCCAAACAGAGGAATTCATCGGTTTTTGTGGTCTTAAGTATCATCCAGATATCAAAGCAGTAGACTTGGGGTTCCGCCTACGCCGATCCGATTGGAACAAAGGACTGGCGACCGAAGCAGCACGTACTTGCTTAGAATACGGATTCACGCAACTGGAAATCGACCTTATCATTGGCCGGGTTCGACAAGCTCACCACGCTTCGATCAAAGTATTAGAAAAAATAGGAATGCAGCGGAGGGGGAGCTTTGATTTTGAGGGCTTTCCTGGCTACCGCTATGAGGTGTCGGCCGCCGAATACGGCTAGCCTTTCTTCCAGAATTGCCAACCTTTTTTACCCGAGGCCGCTCTATCCTGTCGTCTCTGCTGCCGTGCTTGTTGACGTTTACGCTTGCGTTTTTGTCTTGGTGATTCGAAAATGTCGTAGCGCTTAAAGGGAATGAAACGAACGGTGATAGCGGTTTGCGAGTACATCCGTTTTTCACCACCCGACAAGTTGACTGCAGGTTTGAAATCAGTGCTGATATTGATGTTCTTAAAGTTGATTTCCGCCCCAGCAATCAAGCTCACACCCGCAGGAGCTTTGTAAGTAGGGTCACGATCAGGATCATCTTCTAGCCACCCGGCATGAAATCCACCACCCGCATAAAGATTAACGCGGCGCGTGATTAATGGAAAGTGTTGCTCACCAAGAACGGAGATCAAGCCTTCCTCACGTTCGAGGCTAGTCTGGATAATAGTTTCAACGGTAAAGTTTTCGTCAATGGGGGGAACACGCAGTTTGGCACTAATCCCAAGGTCTGTTCCCAATCGGACACCAGCGGCCAGATCGTAGGATTGTGCTTGTAGTGTAAAAAAGGTGGTACTCAACAGGGCCAGTAAGGGCAAGAATTTATTCATTTGGAGTTAGTTGGACTATGCGGCAAAAACGAGCGGCTGTTCCTTCCTATTGCCCAGTGTGCATAAAAATAGCGACGCAAGGGAACCTGCGTCGCTATTTCGTGACTGTGCATTGGCGCTAGCGCGTGAACAACGCCTCTATTCCCGTACCAATTGGAAGTCTGTCCGTCGGTTTTGCGCCCGGCCATCGGCTGTACTGTTGCTGGCGAGTGGCTTATTAGGGCCATTACCTACTACAATCAAGCGGTTAGCAGACATATTGTGCTCCTGGATCAGGTAGTTCGCCACGGACCGTGCTCGTTTTTCCGATAGGGCAATGTTGCTGCTCTGAGAACCTACATTATCGGTGTTTCCTTCGATCCGCACACGTGCATTGGCGAATGCTTTGGCGATCTCTACAAACTCCTTGTCGATAATGTACTTCGCGTTTTCGTCCAAGGTGTGCTCACCAGTCCGGAAGCTAATACTGACGGGCTTAGAGGCAATCGCTTCCAGATCACGACCAGCATTGTCATCGACTTTGGTGAACGTCTTGCTCGCTTCGGCAACATCATTAGTGCCGGTAAGGTTGGTACGTTGAATCAAGGTTGGCATACTGATCTGACGCCAGCTTGGTGCACGCCCATCAATCACGCCCAGTGCCTCATATTCGTTGGCCATCCGGAGGTACAACGAATTACCGTCAACACCATTAAAATCAGTATTGAGGCCGAAGAAGTTCTTATTGTCACCGTGGGTAACCAAACGTACGTTATCAATAGCTGCGATAGCATCTGCTTGAGGAATACCTAGCCCCTCCGCTAGAATTTGACCCGCCTTAGCCTTAGCGGAACTGGAAGAGTTGATTTCAGCAGCACCACGCATCCAACCTTCGTACAGTTTCTGTAGCTTGTCACGGTTAGCGTTTACGTATTCACGCTTTGCGAAGAAGAAGTCCGCAATGATATTAGAAGCTGAACGCGTGCTTTCCAGCACTCTTGAACCCGGTACCGCACGTACACATTGCTCATCATCTGGACTCCAAACTACCGCTGCGTCTACTTGCTGGCTCTTAAAGGCCGCCGCCGCATCGATAGCAGAGGCTTGCTTGACAATTTGTACATCGTCTACTGATAATCCACCCGCATCTAACAACCAAATCAAAAAGGAGTGGGATGGAGTCAGCTCCGCTACCGCAATTTTCTTGCCCTTGAGGTCTGCCACCGACTGGATGCCACGGCGAGCAACAATCGCGTCACCTCCACGAGACCAGTCTGCTTGGAACAGAGCCACGGGGTCAAACGCTTCCAAGCCAGGAAGGATGGTAGGAAAGGCATCAATGGTGTACCAGTGTAGGTCAATGTCGCCTGCTTTCCAGGCGTTTAGTGAAGCATCAACATCATCGTTGAGGACAAATTCAACATCGATACCGTATTCTTGGGAAAAACGTGAGGCCGTACTGGCGGCAAAGCCTTCGTTGAAGTACTGCCCGCCGGCGTACCCGCCCCAAGTGACGACGCCAATACGGATGGCATCGCTATTAGAAGATGAACTACTGCTACTGTAGTTATTTTCAGTGTTATTGTTGCTACCGCTATTGCTGAGCAAGCCAGAATCCATAGCGTAACGAATGCCAAAAAAGGCCGCCGCTACCACAAGGAATACAATCAGTAGCTTAGAAAAAGTGGTTAATTTTGCCATTAACTCAATTGGTGTTTATGATAATAATGCACTGCTTTGTTAGGGCAGTATGTGCCTAAATTTTATTCAAAAAAGTTATCGTACTGATTACGGTGACTGCTATCTCTGACCTTCTCCTTCACCGGGGCATTCAAGTCCAAAACATTGGAATCATCTTCTGCCTCTAGCAATAGGTGACTCTTCTCGTCTCCGAGGAGCAGCGAGGTGCTTTCCTTCTCCCATTTCTCCAACATCTTCAGTCCTTCTTCTTCAAATACCCCTTGTTGGAGATCGATTGAATTCATGAAGTTGGAGGACACTTCCATGAAGCGTTCCATTTCACCTACCTTGCTGGCTACATCTTCCGTTACCGCTTCCATTGCCATGTCGAACATAGCCCGCTTATCCGGATCACCAGAAATAATGCTCATGGCTGATTTCATAGCAGAGTGAGAGGCATGGATGGCCTTACGTTCCTGTTCTTTAACAGCTACTTGATCCTTAATATCTTCCGAAAGAATTTGGCTGTTCTCGTACATTTTTGTCAGCACCCGATAGAGTACTTCCATCCGCTTGTACAAGTCTTCCAATTTAAGGTTCGATTCTTTCAGGCGGCCGGCCCGGCGCGACTTCAGAATCATCACATTGGTTTTCTGGCTAGCCTTTGCTTTGCTGGCCAATTGCAAATTGCTCTTGATTTCACGCTGGTTGTTGACAATGATCTCTTTCAGCTTGTGCATTTGTGCTCTCAGCTGACTGATCTGCTTGTTCATTTTGCGCAAATTGCCTTGCAATTCCTCTACGTATGATTTGAGTATGCCAATGGGATCAACCTGTACAAAAATGCCAGTAATCCAGCGCATAATACTCTTGTAAATGTAGCTTACAAGGTTTCTCATTTTTGGATCCAAAACCATGTAAACTATCACACCCAAAGCTGCTAATGTTCCAGCTAAATAAAGGGTGTTGGCAAAGATCATTCCCCAGTTAACCGTGGAGAGCAGGTAGCCACCTCCGGCCACTAGTGCGGCCAAGAAAAGAAGGCCGGTTATCCCTTCCGGGCGTTGCCAAAATGATTTTGGTTTAAAGTCTGTTTTATCCATTGATGCAGTGCGTGAAGTATTATAAATCGTTATTTCAAGTATTGTCTCATCTTGGTGACATCAGCCTGAATCTGCTTGGTTAGATTCTGATAAGAAGCGATGAAGTCTCCTTTAGTACCTTCAATAGAAGCAACCGCTTCATTAATTTCTTTATCCAGGCTACCGAGCTGGTCTCGGTGGGCTTTGATTTCGGCTTGCAGTTGCTGAATCTGTTGCTCTTTGGCTTTGATTTGCTCTGCCAAGCTCGCTTTTTCTTTCCGCTTATTGCCGATACGGCTTTCTTGCTGACCTTCTAAGGCCCGCTCAAACTTTTCCTCTTCTTGCAATAGCACCTTTAGATAGTGCTGTGCCGTTTCAATCAGGTGGGCAGGAGTGGCGTTCATCGTTTGCGCCATCGCGAAAGCACTCTGATAAATCGTCGCTTCGTCCATCTTCATTTTCTGTAGGGACTTGAGCGATTTTTTGTATTCCAGATAGTCAAAACCATCAAGATCGGCTTCGTCCATAGCTTTGAGCAAAATATCGGTAAACTTGGTCGTCACTTTACCTGCTCGGGGCGTACTGGATTTAGCCGTAGATTTGACGGGGGCACTCTTTTCAGCGGGGGCAGAAGCTTTACCTTTTCCAGTGGATTTCGGCTTCGGATCGTCCTCCTCAACAATAAACAGTGATTTCAGATTTTTCAGCATAGTTAATACCTATATAATGCCGGAAACGCGAAGAACGTTATTTTTCTTCGATGAAGCGGTTTAGAATTTCTACAAAGTAAATAAAAGTAGCTAATAAAACCCGAAAGCTGGTCTATCTTCGCAGCAAAGATCCGCCTTCTTATGACCTTTGATGTAACGATTCCGGTACTGAACGAAGAAGAAACGCTCGCGCAGCAAGTGGGTATCCTCCACGGCTTCCTGAAAGAACACTTTCCTACTTCCCCAAAGTGGCGTATTGTCATTGCAGACAATGGTTCTGAAGATCAAACGCGTCCCATAGCGGAGCAGCTCAGTCAGCGGTACGATGAGGTCCATTGGGTAAGCGTTCCTCGGCGCGGCGTGGGCTTGGCCTTAAAAACTTCCTGGGGGCAATCAGATGCAGATATCGTTGGCTATATGGATCTTGATTTGGCAACGGACCTTACGCACTTTTTAGAAGCTTACCGGGTTATTGCCGAAGAAGGAAATGACGTCGTTTACGGGAGTCGCTTACATCCTCGTTCGCAAGTAATTGATCGTCCTTTCAAACGAGAAGTAGCTTCCCGTGGGTTTAATTTTTTACTCAAATCTTACCTGGGCGTTCATTTTTCGGATGGGATGTGTGGGTTTAAGTTCCTGCGGCGTTCTATCCTACCAGCATTAATGCAAGGTGGTGCTCAAAACGACGGTTGGTTCTTCAGTACCGAGTTGCTCACGGTGGCCGAATGGCAGAACTTAAAGCTGTACGAATTGCCAGTTAAATGGACGGATGATGTGACTAGCAGCAAGGTAAAGATTGTCCCACTGGCCAAGCGCTATATCCGTTCTATGATCGCCTTGAAAAAACTACGTCCGCAGACCGTCTAAGCAAGTATCAGCTTGTGCTGTGGAATTGGTAGCAGTTCATTATGTTTGCACCGAATTGAGTAACTAACCAATAAAACAGCATATGGCAAACGCATTCTATCAGGTTCCCACTCCCAAGAATGAACCCGTTTTAGCTTATCGAGCAGGTTCCCCTGAGCGCCAGCAACTCAAAGCAGCACTCGCTGCCTACAAGGCGGAGACCCAAGATGTGCCGATGTATATTAACGGCCAGTGGGTGACCACTGACAATCTTGTTGCCATTCGTCCACCACACGAAATCAAGCATACCCTGGCTCACTTCCACAAGGGTGGTTCCGAGCATGTACACGCAGCAATTGATGCTTCGCTAGCGGCACAGCCAGCTTGGGAGCGGATGTCTTGGCAAGACCGGGCCGCAATCTTCCTAAAAGCTGCAGATTTGATTAGCGGCCCTTACCGTGCCCGAATGAATGCCGCTACCATGTTGGGGCAAAGTAAAAATGTCTATCAGGCTGAAATTGATTGCGTCGCGGAGCTGGCGGATTTTCTGCGCTTTAATGTGCAGTACATGACGGAAATCTACCAACAACAGCCCAATAGTTCACCAACGGTTTGGAACCGCATGGAGTACCGTCCGTTGGAGGGTTTTGTGTTTGCAATTACCCCCTTCAATTTTACGGCGATCTCTGGCAACTTACCAGCAGCGCCCGCAATGATGGGTAATGTAGTCGTTTGGAAGCCAGCCGAAACGCAAATTTTTGCGGCAAAATTAGTAATGGAGATCTTCCACGAAGCAGGCCTGCCCGCCGGTGTAATCAACCTGATCTACACGGATGGCCCCATGGCTGGTGATATCGTGTTTACGCACAAGGATTTTGCGGGTTTGCACTTTACTGGTAGTACTAAGGTATTTCAGGCACTTTGGGGTCTGATTGGAAAGAACATTAGTAAATACCGTTCTTACCCACGAATCGTTGGTGAAACGGGCGGTAAAGACTTTGTGGTAGCTCACCCTTCTGCCAATGCGGAGCAGGTAGCGGTTGCCTTAGCACGTGGTGCTTTTGAATATCAGGGACAAAAATGTTCAGCTGCTTCACGGGCGTACTTGCCCGAGAGCTTGTGGCCAGCGGTGAAAGAAAAATTGGTAGCTGATCTGGCTACCTTCAAAATGGGGACGGTAGAAGACTTTTCCAATTTCGTCAATGCCGTTATTGACGAGCGTTCTTTTGATAAGATCAGCAACTACATCGCGCAGGCGCGTAAGGATGATGGCGTGGAAATTATTGCTGGTGGTAAGTGCGAAAAAACGGAAGGCTACTTTGTAGAACCAACTGTTTTAGTGACCCGTGATCCGGGATACCGCACGATGCAAGAGGAGATCTTCGGCCCGGTATTGACCATCTACGTGTACGAAGACGAGAAGTTTGAGGAAACATTGGATCTGGTGGACAGTACGTCACCCTATGCTTTGACGGGCTCTATTTTCGCTCGTGAGCGAAGTGTGATCAATCATGTGACCGATAGGCTTGGCCACGCAGCCGGTAACTTCTACATCAATGATAAGCCAACTGGCGCCGTAGTAGGCCAACAGCCATTTGGTGGTGCACGTGGTTCGGGTACCAATGACAAGGCCGGATCTGTGTTGAATCTTTATCGTTGGATCAGCCCACGTACAATCAAAGAAAACTTCGTACCGCCTACTGATTATCGTTATCCTTTCTTAGAAGAGGCTTAAGGAACTTCTTTAGCATAGATACTAGCCCCAATTTGTGAATTCTCCCCAGATTGGGGCTTATTGTTGTGGTCAAGTTCGAATTCCTGCCCTAGCATAAGGAAGATTTGCTCAAATTACCTTATCATAGAGAATCGTTATATGTGACACTGGTATTGTTCTCCCTTATTGATTATACTGGACTATTGAAAACACTCAACAATAATATAGCTGGCAAGTCAGTATGCCCCACTACGATGAAACGAAGGTTATCGGCCTTCTTTAGGGCTGAAGGACTGTGCATTTTATTGTTCTTACTGCTTGCAGTAGAATTGGGTGCAAGCTCAAATGGGGATACCCTGGAGCAGTCTGGGCGATTGCTGTTAGAGCAAGCACAAAACATCAATGGCGACTACCCGCAACAAATTGAGCTCGCCCAACAGGCGTTACAAATTTTCCAAGCGTCAGGACAGGATAGTTTGGAGATGGAAGCTCATTATCTGATAGCAAGGACTGCTTACTACAAACAGGATTCCGTCTTATTGTTTGAGCACTTCCAGCCGATATTAGACAAAGCCCAGGCGTTGGAGGATACTTCCGCTTTGGTTCGTGCATACAATCTACTCGGCTCATTTTATTTCTCAATCGGTGAGCAGGAGAAAGGGTACACATCTCTTACCATACCCGACCAGCGCAATTACTATTCTGGTTCATCTATCTCGGAAAATGTATTCAATCTAGGCGCCTTAGTGGACGTCAGTTTGGGGTTTGCCTCCAATCTCGACACCGTTTACTTTTACGTCAATAAGTTGCAACAACTAGCGGCAAGATACGATGATCCCAATGCGCATGTTGTAAGTCGTTTTAAACTGGCAAGACTCTTAGTAAGAGCGTCGGAACATGAACAGGCATTAGCTGTTTTACGGCAGGCCTATCCGTATATAGATGCGGTCGATAATAAAGGTTTTGCCCACTATTTCTATCGAGTTTTGATCGATAATTTTATTGAGTTAAACCAGCCAGATTCCGCTCGTCATTATATCAATACTTTGCGAGAAGCGACTGCTTATGAGCCTAGTGATCCCCGAAATTGTTATGTGGTTGTTTCTGAAGTGAGAACCAGTTTGACAATCGGAGATATTGAAACCCTTCCGGCGGCGTTTACCATGTGCTTTGAACAGGCCATAGCTCAATTGGAAACTACAAAAAGTGCAAGTGTTAATACGCTGAATTTTCTTTATGTACAGTGTCGATATTTGCTCCAGCAAAAGGAATGGCAGGAACTGGATCAGATATTGTCAATTCTGATAGAGAGCGCTGAGCGAAGGGACAATAATGATTTTTTAGCCAAGGCCTACCAGATTCAATTCAACGCTGCACAAGAGCAGGGTTTGACAAGTCGAGCTTTAGCTGCCCATGTTAAGTACAAAGAATACTCAGACCGCTTGAACGAGTATGTGTTCTCGCAAAGTGAAATGATTTTACGAAACCAAGCTCGCCTCCAGCAAAGTGAGGATCGGAACCGCATTTTGAACATGGAGAACCAAAACCAGAAACTACGGATTACCCGCAGTCGAAATGGTTTGCTCCTGGCGGTCTTGGGGGTTTTGCTATTGGCGGTTACTGTTGCCTATCTAGTTCGTCTGTACCAGATCAGAGCCCGGAAAAATGAAGAGTTAGAAGAACTGGTAGTGGAGCGAACCCAACAAATAGAAACGGTTAACAGAGAGTTAGCTGAAACCAATGAGAAACTTACTAAACGCAACACGGAATTAGAACGCTTTGCTTTTGTGGTTTCCCATGATCTCAAAACGCCGCTGCACAATGTAATTAAGTTCGCTGGCTTGCTAAAAGCCCGACTAGGGAAATCGACGCAGGAAGAAACTGCTGACTATTTGAATTTCATTGTTGCTGGCGGTAAGCGAATGAATCGCTTGATTGAAGATGTTTTGGCATTTTCACTCTATGTTGCCACCTCCGATGAATCCCATTATGAGACTATAGATCTGCACGAATTAACGCTAGACATTCAAGAATCTATCTCTGGGGTTATTGACCAAAGGAATGCTGTAGTGCAAATAGAAGGTCCCCTGCAGCAGCTTTATTACACTCCAGCAAAAGTACTGCTCCTGTTTAAGAATTTGATTGAAAATGGGATCAAGTATAATCAGTCAGATCAGCCCACCGTAAAGATTTGGGGTGTACAGGAGGAAGAATACTACAGCGTTTTCATTGCTGATAATGGAATAGGTATAGACGAGGAATTTTATGATAAGATTTTCCAAATGTTTGCCCGCCTCCATACGCAGGTTAAGTACGAAGGATCTGGCTTAGGGCTCGCCATCTGTAAGCGCTTAGTAGAAGAGTTTGGCGGACAAATCGGTGTGGAAAGTCAAATTGATATAGGTACTACCTTTCGCTTAGATTTTCCGCTCAAGTTATTAGCAGTTCCCGTGTCTTAGTCACTTCTCGTTTCTGCACAAAAAAAAAACAAGAGTCATTCCGAAATTTGGGATGACTCTTGTTTTTTTAAATCAAAATATCAATAACAGAACTGATTTAAACTTTTCTAATGGCTTACGCCCCAACGCTTTACAGAACCTGACTTCAGCGTTTTCCTTCCCGCACTTGCTGCGGGATACCTTCCAGGTATGCACTCAGAAAGCCTCTTCGCCAGAACCTACAAAGGCTCAGGCTCATCAACACCACAAAAGTTTAAATCAGTTCGTAGTGAAAGCGGGAACTAAGCTGGAGAGAATGCTGGAGGAACCTTACGCTCATTTGCAGTAGGAGAGAATCAACTATTCCGATATCTTGGAGATGTCAGAGGTATGGCCTTGTTCGTCCCCGTGTTGGTTTATCAAAATTCATTCCGCTTATAATCTCCACAGACGCCTGCGCCAAAGGCTACGCCGACGGAGCACGAAATGAATTCCGTGAAACGGATGGTAGAGTGAAATATCCGCCTACGCTAAAGCTTCGGCGGATTTCTTTTTATGGCAAGGCCATACAAAGAAAAAAGCAGAGGGATCGGACCTCTGCTTAGGGATAACTTTCGTGCCTATTATGTTGTCAAACAAAGGCGATTGAACAAATGTGTTCGTGGGATTATGTCAGATTGTATCTGAGCCACTTGCTTGGGGTAAAAAATGTGTAGCTTTCTACTCGTATATTCTGCCTTGGGTGTTTACTCGCTTATTGAGACGCTAAGAGTCTAAAAAGTCACAGGTAAGTATGAAGATATTTTTTCTAGGAACGGGCACTTCTCAAGGGATACCGGTAATTGGCTGTGATTGTACGGTATGCCAATCAAAGGATCCGCGTGATAAAAGACTGCGCGTTTCAGTATTGATTAGTGCAGATCAACAAAATATTGTCATCGATGCTGGGCCAGATTTTCGCCAGCAAATGCTTCAAGCTCAGGTAACGGACTTGGATGCTATTCTGCTGACTCACGAACACAACGACCATATTATTGGTCTGGACGATGCTCGCCCTTTCATTTTTCGCAGTATGCGTCCGATGCCCATATATTGCAGCGGACGGGTAGCGCAAGAGCTCCGCGCACGCTTTGCCTATGCCTTTGCGGAAAACCCCTACCCCGGTGCCCCCAGCTTTGAGTTAAACATCACCGATCAGCAACGCCGATTCGAACTAGGAAATACCTCCGTACAATTGATCCACTACCTACACGGTAAGCTACCGGTACAGGGTTACCGCATTGGGGGCTTTGCTTACATTACCGATATCAAAACCATATCCAATACAGAATTAGCTCATTTACGGAACCTGGATATTCTTGTCATCAGTGCACTGCACCGGAATCCACACCACAGCCATGTCAGTCTAGAAGAATCGCTAGCGCTGATTGACCGGATCCAACCGAAGCAAGCCTACCTGACCCACTTGAGTCATCAGATGGGCACACACGCTGAGGTGAGCACACTACTTCCCTCCGGAGTAGACATCGCCTACGATGGCCTAGAACTGTCGTTGAAGGGCCATTAGCGACTGCTGATAAGCGATCTTTTGCTTCAATACTATGTTAAAAGTTCTATAAAGTCCAACTCCACTGGCTAACTTCCGCCAGAGAACGACGTCTAAAGAGCGAAGAACCATAGTACCATGAAGAGAATTTTGGCGATCCTGATATTTAGTATGCTGAGTTGCGCGCCGCGCTACCAGAGCATGCAAGCCCTTTTGGGCGACCCTGATAACATCATTGTACCATTCGATACCACCTTCCTGGGTTACCAGCCGGTCATGGACTTATTCAACGAAGAAGACCTGCAACTTGCCGATACGCTTAACCGCATTGTTTTCACCGGAAGCTCAAGTATCCGCAAGTGGGAAACCTTGAAAAGCGACTTTGACAGCATTCCTGCCCTGGTCCTTAACCGCGGGTTTGGCGGATCGACGCTCCGGCAAGTCAACTATTTTTTTGACGATGTAATTACCCCTCACCAGCCCGAATTAATTGTACTGTATTGTGGGGAAAACGATATTACCGATGGCTACCAGGCCAGAGACGTTTTGGAGGCTTTTCGCACCTTCTTAAGACTTACTTTAAAAAACTCGCCAAAAAGTAAGGTACTTTACATAAGTATGAAACCTTCTCCCGCCCGCTGGGAGTTGTGGCCAGAATTTGAAAAAGGGAATCGTTTAATTGCCACCTTCATCAAACGGCTTAACAACCCTAATATTCGCTATTTTGACATCGGTAATAGCATGTTAAGCCCCAAAACAAAATACCCTGAAGGAGAGATATTCGTAAGTGATAGCCTCCATATGAATGCGTTGGGATACGAGCGTTGGCAAGCTGCAATACTGCCAGAAATCACTGAAATGCTGTACGTTCCGTAGCGTCAAGAATTGTACGTGCGTTAACAATAGAAAAAATACGTATATTTACAAAAGCTGATTTGCCTTTTTGAACAAACGCACAAGTTTTCTGAACCCAAACATTTTGCTTACGACAGCGCTCTTTGAATGGCTGTGCAGTAAGTAGCCCAGCAGTTATGACCCAGGCAAAAACAAAGGCATTCTTTGCAAAAATCGCTGATGAGCTCCTGCTCTCTGGAACCAATCCCTCCTTCCATAATTGGGATAATGATAAAACCTATCACCTCAATCTTTTACTCCTTCTCTCCAGTCTTTGTACATTCGTTTTTGTAGTGTTCAACCTCTGGCTTGGTAATCTGTCAATGGTTGGATGTGGGGCGGTTATTGTAGGTTTTAATCTGCTGCTTTTCTATCTACAATTTAGCCAGCGTCAGTATGCAGCTCGTACGCTCACAGCCGTTGGTTATCCTATCCTGTTTTTCACCTTAATCGTTTGTGGTAAAGGCGCCATTAAAGCAGAGTATGCCTTTTTTCTCATGGCACTCCTCTGCGTTCTATTTTTCCGTTCGACCTGGCGCCTGATGCTCATGGTCGCTTACGTATTTGTATTCTATGTGATCAGTCAGATTCTTTTGCTGCAAGAATTTGGGGTAATTGACAGCTGGTCTACTATCGTAAATAACTGCATTGTCTTTCTGAGTATCGCCTTCGGTGTGGTCTTCATCACCAATAATTTTATCCGTCAAATCATTTACACTAACAAGAAAAACACACAATTACTATCCGATCTGGCCTATTCGAACGAAGAACTAAAGCGCCTTAACTATATGGTATCGCACGATTTACGTACACCACTACGGCATATCGTATCTTTCGCCAAAATCGCACAAACTACCAGCCAACAAGGAGCAATCTCCTCCTCACAAGAATACATGCAACTAATTGAGCATTCAGCTCGAGAATTGTACACCATGACGGAGAATTTACTTTCTTTAGCTCATCTGGACCAAAATCAACTCCGCACAGAGGATGTAGCGTTGAGTGATATCTTCCGTAAAGTGGAGCGGCAATTTGCCAAAATAGAAGGCTCAACTAATATTTCTATCCACCTAAATGTGGACGACCACCAATTAAACGCCAGCCCGATTCTCCTGCACATGGTTTTGCAAAATCTGGTTGAGAATGGCCTCAAGTACAACGAAAGTGAGCATAAGCAAATCTGGCTCAAGGCGGTGGAAGACCAAGATGCGATAGTCATTTTGGTAGAGGATAACGGTATTGGGGTACCAGACGCAGACCGTGAAGCGATCTTCACGGTCTTTCATCGGCTCAATAGCAACCAGTACCAGGGTACTGGCTTAGGACTAGCTATTGCTAAAAAAATCATGGATATCCACAGTGGCACAATAGCAATAGACGCAGGTGCCAACGGGTCTCTATTCACTTTACGGTTCCCCAAGCAGCATTTGAATGGTGAGAGCGCTCCAGCCATAAGTGATAAAACGCTACCCCTTAAAGCGCTTTACCAATTTAGCCGACAAGGCCGGGCTATTTTCTAGTGCGTAGCCCAATCACTGCCAACATTCGTCCGGTTTTTCCTTTTTCTGCCCGATGTGAGAAGTAGCGATCGTTGTGTTGTACGGTAGAATAGTTAGAAACTTCGATCTGATCTGCTGGTACGCCCATTTGGCGGAGTGCTGTGGTATTTGCAGCCTTCAGGTCCACTAGAAACTTTCCTCGTTCTGTATCCCAGTGCTTAAACTCTTCTTTGAAATGAGTAGCTACATCTTCGTCCACCTCATAATCGTCTCGGCCAATACAGGTACCCACAAAAGCCCAACAATCTACTGCCTGGGTGCTGTAGGCATCTCGCATATGCCGTAGTAACTTACCAGCGATACCCGCCACCGTACCACGCCAGCCCGCATGAGCCGCCCCAATAGCGCGTTGGACCGGATCAAAGATGAGTACCGGTGTACAGTCGGCAATGGTAACCGAAAGTAAAACATTGGCACGATTAGTAATGAAGGCATCGTAGCCTTCCCACTGCCCCGGACGGTGCACTCGTAGCACCTGATCGCCGTGCACTTGATGGCCGCCCGAAAGGTGTTCCACATCCCAGCCCAGAGCAGTGCAAAAGAGCTTACGGTTTTGGGTTACCACACTGTCTTCGTCTTCTGTAAACAAACCCAAGTTGAGGCTTTCGTAAGGCGTTTGCCCTACTCCACCCAGACGGGTACTTTCCGCCACAGTCAGGTAGGAAGAAAACTGTTGGGCCCAGGAGGGTTGGTAAAAGCAAGATGACATAGTGGGGTGGGTAGTCTGGCGTTATTTCAAGATAGTCCTTTTTAGCCAGCTACGCCAGTACTTTCCGTATTGGGCAAGGTACGAGGCGTCTCGTATTGCAGGCGCCAGCCCATATTTCCCATCATGAAGCGTAGGCCCTCCAACATGGTATTACCTTCGGCTCGTGCTTTGGGTAGGAGTTCGCTTTCGTAGGCTTTTTTGCGGAGTGCCTCTTTCGCATTTTTGTTAAGCTGGGTGTAATCTTCTGGTGAGAAGCTGTTAAAAAAGCTTTCCTCCAAATTGCGGTAGCGTAATTCGTGATCAATGGCCAGAATATCGGGTTCTGGAAGGTTACTGAATGTGACCGTCCGCTTGGTACTGTCGATCTTAATACTCAGTTGTTCCATATCGTAGCCAACCAGTACTTTGCCGCGCACCTCAATAATGGCCTCTTTGGAAAATTCCCAATAAGTAGGAATTGGCAGGTATAGCGTTACCTCGCGCAGGTTCTTTTCGGTGTAAAGTTCACTAAAATCTCCTTCCACCGTAACCAGCTTACAGACCTCTCTGATCTGCTCCAGCAGCACTGCCGCTTCTACTTGCGCAGTCTCTTTTTGACCACCACGCAACAACTGGTAGATCTGAATTCCCAAGAGTGCTACCAAGCTAATGGCAATCACTACTGTACCCAGTTTACGCATAGTTATCGCACTTTTGCGGTGAAATCGTGACGCAAGCCCTTGTAGCTTTTAAGCACTACTTTGACGGAACCTACCGAAACCGGTGATTCGATCAAAACGGGAATCTTATTTTCATCTTGCGAAACGTAAACCGTCATTTCGTCGCCTTCCTTGAATACTTCACCAGCAATGAGCTGTGGGCTAAACTTATGGGTCTTGTAGCGGCCCATTCCCTTTACCTTAGTTCTATCTTCGGTACCCAAATACTTAACCTTCAGCGGGTAGGTTTCGCGGTCAAAGAAAATAGAAATTGGCACCTCATCGCCTTGACGCAGATTATCTACCTCTACATTTCTCAGATAGTACATGATCGACAAGATATCGTGCATACAGCCATCCAGATTAAATGACTCTGGTGTAGCATCGTCACGGCTTCGCCCTTTTACCGAGGTAACACGATTGGCACCCTGATCGTAGGTAATACGATCGTAACGCTCGTAATTGCCTTCCTGGATATCCCTAATGGATAGACGAGGCAGCAAGGTTTCTTTATTAATGTAGCAGTCGTAATTATCACGTACGCTGAAGAACCAGTCATAGGAGGAGTACGTTCTGCCGCGAGCACTTAAATGGTATTCGTCATCGTCATCATAGACACGGAAAGTCACTTCTCCGGCAGACATCCAAACAAAATTCCAATTGTAATATACCTTGTAGACGATCTCTTCACCTGATGAAAAGACACTATTTTCTGTAGAGCACGGACTCAGATTTGTAACGGCACTCTGGTTCGCTACTGGCCCAAAAGCGAGCAAGAGCGGTAATAAAAGCGCGAATACCAACGGTTTAGTTTTTTGCTTCATTGTTATCAGGGTTTTGCAACAATATCTACAGTCTAATGCTTCTTGAGTTTAACGTGGGTTGTTTTTTTCCCGAAGCAGGATCCAGGTTCCCGCAAGGGCAGGCAATATCAGGTTGATCAGATAAACGCTAAAGGTTGCACTCACAATTGATAAAGAGCTCACACCCAGCCCCTGCCAGAACAGTACAGCTATTTCACTACGACTTATAACGCTGAGCCCCGGGGGCAGTGGTATACCTGCTTGTATTAAATAGATGCTAAAAATACCACTTATACCCTCACCAAAGCTTAGCGGCGCGTTAAAAAACCAAAGGATAAGCAAGAGTTGGTAGCAATAAACACCAAAGCGTAGCAGCGCAAGTACTAAAGCCGACAAAGCTACCCGCACTGGCACGGCCGAAAGGTGACGCATGCGACCTTGCAACCAACGCCACCATTTGTTGCGCCGTAGTAGTTTAGACAAATGGCGCCGCAGGCGCAAGCGAAATAAAAGGACCCAAGCTAGCACTACTAAAGCCGGCATCAATAGCGCTAAAACAACGGTTAGCCCCCAAGACCAGCCATACCAGGAACGAAACCAAAAACAGAGAGAAGGCCAGCCACATACCAGAAAAGCGGTCCACTGGCACAAGCTCCCCAATACGCTAGTCCAGATAATATGTACGGCCTGCTCCGCGGGAGCTACCATAGCTCGGCCTCCATACTCACCTACCCGATTGGGGGTAGCTAAGGAAATACTGATACCCGCCAATACCGAGGCCCAAGTAGCACGCCAGGTGAGTACTTGATTAGGCGCCATTAATTGACGCCACTTGAGCGCTTCTAAGGTCCAGTTTACTGGCATTAATAAAACAGCGGGCAGCAAGTATTTCCAGCCAGCCCCTTGAGCCCAAGAAGCCTTTAGGTGTGACCACCACTCACTTAAGTGTTGCCCAGCAGCTAATTGCCACACCAGGACCAATAAGAGTACCCCACCAGTAAGCCTGCGGAGGAATCTCCGCCTACCGGGAGTAAAAAAAACGCGCCAGCCTTGACCAAAATTACGAGTTAACAAAATCTCAATATTTCAACATTTTGTTTAACTTTGAGCAGTTCAGCAACTTGCTGTCAAACAGAAGTAATAGTGGGTAAGCAGTGCAAGGTTACAAATCATTTAGCAATCTGCTGACCTCATCATCCCAGGATAGTGGATAATTTATGCCGCAGTCAAAGAAAGAACAAAAGAGTTATAAACTCCTAGGTGTGGATCCAGGCACCAATCTATTGGGCTTTGCGGTGATACAAATAACGGGTAAGGAAGTCCGAATGCTGGAGATGGGTGTTATTCGTTTGAGCAAATTCCCCCGACACGAAGAACGGCTACAACGCATCTTTGAGCGGCTCAAGCAAGTCATCTTTACGCACAAGCCCCAAGAAATGGCGGTTGAGGCTCCTTTCTACGGTAAAAACGCCCAGTCGATGCTGAAACTGGGACGCGCACAAGGAGTAGCCATTGCTGCAGCAATGACCAGTGGTGTAGATGTACAGGAATACGCGCCGCGCAAAATAAAGCAGTCCATAACTGGTAATGGAAACGCCTCTAAAGAACAGGTAGCAGCCATGCTGGAACGAGAACTCAAATTGGACCTAAGTAAACAGCTATTAGATGCTACCGACGCCCTTGGTGTGGCGATGTGTCACTACTATCAAAGCAGAAATGCCCTCACACAGGGCAAACGCTATCAGGGCTGGGAGGCCTTTCTAAAGGACAATCCAGATCGGCAGAAGTAATACGCCATGTCCTCCTTAATTAACGTGAACTTCGGATTTAAACTACTAATGATTAATGATGTATGACACCCGAAGCTCACTGTACTTGGTACACAGTAAGAAGTACTTAGATTTCACTATCCCTAAGTAGGCGCTATACCAAATACCTTTTACCAAGTACCTAGTACTGTGAGGTTTGTCTATTATTCCTCTTGTTCTTGCATGGGGGTCAAGGGCAAAGCTCACGTTAAATATCTACTGAAACGTAGCGGCAATTTTCGCAGCGGTGGCTGCCAAGTCCTCTTGACTAAACTGCAGGGGTGGGCGTTCAAAATTGATATCGCCAACGCGATTGATGGGAATCAGATGAATATGCGCGTGAGGTACTTCCAGGCCAATAACAGCCACACCTACTCGTTGGCACGGAACAGCTTGTTCTAGCGCTTTTGCCACGCGCTGGGCAAAAATCCAGAGGCCTCCGTAGTGATTTATATTTAGGTCGAAGATATAATCCATTTCTTGCTTTGGAATCACCAAAGTGTGTCCCTTCGCCCTAGGGTTAATATCCAGAAAAGCGAGATATGCTTCACTCTCGGCCACCTTATGGCAAGGAATTTCTCCGGCTACGATACGGCTAAATATACTAGGCATGGCGAATAGATACTGAGGTAGCATCAGCCTACTAAACAATGGCAGGCTGATGCTGCTCCTTTGCTATACAGTGATGTTCAAAACTTCAAACTCAAGGTTACCCCGAGGGGTCTCTACCGTAGCGATTTCACCAACGGCCTTACCCAGTAATCCTTTTCCGATAGGAGAACTAACGGAAATCTTACCCGCTTTCAAATCAGCCTCACTTTCTGATACCAGGTGGTAGGTGAACTCCTTCTTCATTTTAAGGTTCTTGATGGTCACCTTGGACAGTACCGTAACTTTGGAGGTGTCCAGCTCGCTGCTATCCAAAATACGAGCGTTAGCCATCACTTTCTCCATATTATTGATCTTCAACTCCAAGAGCCCCTGAGCATCCTTAGCCGCGTCGTATTCGGCATTCTCAGACAAATCGCCTTTTTCTCGTGCTTCAGCAATCGCTTTAGCCACCTCTGACCGGCCTGTTGTTTTTAGTTCTTCTAGTTCGCTCTTCAGCTTGTCGTACCCTTCCTGGGTCATGTAACTCACCTTAGACATAACACTTTATTTTTTAGCTGAAATCAGCACCTTGCAAGATGAATTCTCATCTGCAAGCCTGCCAAATTCCGTCTTTACATAGGTAGAATATGGCCTTACTAACTGTCCTAAATTGACTAATAAGGCCTAGTTCAAGACAAAAAAACAAGAACGTTCTCACCTCAACTGGGAAAACGTTCTTGATTGATTTGGGCAGTAAAGATACGACAATTCACAATGGTGCGCAAGCCCCCCTCCACAGATATCGTTTCCCTCCGCTTAGTACCTAATGCTTGACATAGCAGTACTTTGCAGTTCGAGTTTGTCCTCAGAATTACCGGTGAAATAGCTTAGTATTTATCCGTAAACAATTGTCATAAAACGCGAAGTGCCCGAGAGCAAGCTCCCGGGCACTTCGCAAGTACATTTCCTTATAGTTAGGCAGTTGCCAAACTAGAGGTTAATGCGCACACCAAAGTTGTGCGTACCATCCCACACCTTAGTGGTACGGTAAGCATAATCGATGGACAATGTGTTATTCTTCCGCTCCTTGCTTAAAGGTACACTGATGGATGCACCAGCACTAGGACCAGAGTAAATAGACTCTTGATCGATCTCAGCATCTACATCAACACGGTACCCTGCACGCAGCATAAAGCGCTCCTTCAATGCATACTCCAATCCACCACCAATCTGGTCGCGAGAGAAAGAGTTAGCAGTAAAGTTACCCAAAGCTGTCAGGCGGTGAGTTCCGTCGCCTCCGATGAGGAAGTCGTAGCTCAAACCAATATTCAACATAGATGGAAGTTCAAAACCAGCAGAGCGCTGAGCCAACGTCAAGTTGTAGGCGTCACCGTCTGGAGAAGGGGCGTTGGTAGCCAAGCCCTGTCCCGTAAATGACATCCGTGAACCTACGTTACGTAGCGCGATACCGAACTTGAAGTTATCGTCTTCACCAGTTACGTACTGTACGCCCGCGTCGATAGCAAAACCGAAAGCTGCTACATCAGAAGTAGATTCCGAGATACCGCGCAGGGTAACACCAACCGAAACCTTGTTTTCAAACACGTGAGCGTAAGAAAGTCCCAGGTTAAAGAAGTTGATATTGAACGTCGGTCCGTCTGGATCAGGATCCGGAAGGTCCGTGGTAGTTACTAGAATATCGCCGAAATCCATCGACATCAGGCTGATCCCAAAAGCACTGTTTTCGCCTACCTTCTGGGTTAGTCCCAGTGAGTTTAGGCGAATATCTGCGCCTTGCAAGTAGTTTGCACTACCCAGCGCAAACTCCGTGCGGTTGATACGTACCATCCCGGCTGGGTTGATCCGCAGGGCGTTCACTCCAGACACAAAAGATGTGTTCATAGAGTGGAGGCCAGCACTGCTAGCCCAGGGGTTAAGCAGGAGCTGTGCTGCACCTGCTTCTCCTTGACGGTCGGGGTTACCGGCAAAGAGGCTCGCCGCCAGAAACGAGCAAATGGTAAATAGGTATAATGATTTTTTCATTACCGTGAGTTGTTAAAAGTTTGGCATTACACCACCAGGTGGGCAATCGCCGAAAATAGCCAACTGTAGTTGTATGGAGTACGCCAAGTATGATGGCTTAGCGTACTACACACCAGATGACTTTTTTACAAACCTGAAGGGTCAAACTGGCGGTTGACACCAAACCACTTCAGCGTACGCTCTCCTAAACCAGGAGCCGATACGTGAATTAGATATACACCACTCGCAATTGGAATTTGACGGAAGTTCTTCAAGTCCCATTCCAAATCAGGGTTGATCTGTGCACGATCGATAGCACGGTTAGAACCGATTGGCACTGAACCTACTTCGTCGCGCTCGTACTTACGGATAAACTTACCGTCTAGCGAGTAGATCGTTACCGTACACTTACTTGGCAGGTTCGAAATCTTCACAATATTTTCAAACTGTGAATCTTCGTACTCTGAGAAGCCATAGTAAGGGTTAGGTACTACGTTGATCGCCTGCAATGCTTCGTTCAAAGCGATTTCATCTAACTCAGCAGCCTGCTTACCTTCCAGCTTGAAGCGGTAGGTAGGATAGCCGTTGAATTCACCCGTACCTTTTTCTACCTGATAAGGGTTATCAACACGCAGCTTCACGATCACATCCTCAGGAATCAAACCATCTGCGTAGCTCCGCATCTGACGACCTGGAGGCAAGGCAATCATACCCGCCCAGGTAACATCACCCAGTGGACCTACCTTACGCAGTGCACTTCCACTACCAAAGCGGTCGAGGAATTCAGCACAACGGTCATATGGCTGATTTGTAACGTAGATGCGGAGCT
>JBCBWU010000089.1:3911-28088 GCA_039816955.1 Bacteroidota bacterium | reverse complement strand
TGTGATACCGGACCAGAAGTCATACACGTTTGGAGTCAGGTCAAATACGGTCGTGTGGATGCGTACATTGATCAGCAGGTACGCGCGGTGCATTATGATCTCCGTCTCCTGTGTTATCCTGATCTAGCCTGGGAACCAGACCCTTTGCGGGAAGCGCCTAGCCTGGCAGAACGAGAACAACTTTTCGCTGATTATCAAGCCCTGCTTGACCAACTACGGCTTCCATACACTATAGTCCAAGGGCAAGGTGAAGGGAGAGAAAAAGCTGCACTAAAGGTCGTGGAGCAGTTAATGCCGCTGTCTTAGCTTACGCTTTGCGGGAAACCAAATAGCCCCTTATTCAAAGTTCATCAGCTTGAATAAGGGGCTGTGTTATGAGTCAGCTCGGAGTGGAAGCTATTTAGAAGTTATCGTTTCCTCCTCCCTTCTGATCATCATTATTGATCTTCGATCGACGACCGCGGCGGTTACCACTGAAGTCCAATTGACCAAAGTTGTAACTGATGCTAACACCAATAGACCGAAAAGGAATACTAAAGTCTGAACGTTGGAAGAAATTATCTCCCTGAATTTCCGACGGGAAGCTCTTACGCTCATTGAAGGGCTCAATCGCACGGATACCTAGGCTAAAGCGCTTATTGAATTCTTTGCGCAAGCCCATACCGTAAATCCAGAAACTAGGATTCTCTCCCTGTAGCGTCTGGCGTGGTGATCGAGCAAAACCGAAGAGGTCAAATTTCCAGTCACGAGGCAAGTTGATATTACCACCAATGTTTCCGTTCCAAATTACTGTACTACGGCTGAGGTTAATGCTGTCAACGGTAGACTCCGCATTGTAGGTAAAGATGTTGAATCCAAGGCGGAAGGAACCTACCTTCTTGATGTTAACCGAGGTAAAGAGGTTAACCCCAATACTGTTGTTCACACCTATATTAAGGTAGGAAGTCGTTGAAATTTCGGAAGCAGGTTCAATTTGTACGAAGGATTCAATGATGTCCGTAGTGCGGCGGTAAAATACCGCGGCATTGACCGATACTCCTTTCACGAAAGTGCCGTAGCTCAATTCGTACTGATCCACTACCTCTGGGTCCAGCGTTGGATTACCGAATACCAAGTTGTTCGGGTCACTGATCTGCGTAAAAGGATTGATAAAGAACAAACTCGGGCGTTGAATACGGCGTGAGAAGCTCGCCTTGAGGTTGCTAAAGTTCTTGAACTGCTTACTGAGGATAATGCTCGGTAGGATGTTGTCGTACTCTTGCGTGAATGGTTCCAACTCGGCATCGCGGTAATCACCGGAAATAGTGGTATGCTCGTAGCGCGCCCCCGTTATTAACCCGAATTTCTTACCGAGGTCCCAATTAAAGGAAACGTAGCCCGCGTACACATCCTGATCATAGAGGAAGTTATCTGTCAAGAAGGGTAGCGTTTCAAACTGATCATCGTTGGTTTCGCGAATGCGAGTGGAATAATCACTATCGATACGGCGAAGCACGGTCTTAACACCCGTTTCTAATTTGATACCCTCGCTGAAGGGGTGTACGTAATCTGCCTGTAGTGTATACTCACTATTGACCCCATCATTCAGATTACGAATATCCTCTTCGTAGCGCAGTTGATTCCCATCCTGATCCGTAGTATTTTCCTGAGTACTAGCAGTGGTACTCAACTGAAAAGCCATGGAAAATTCCCGTTCAGAATCAGGAAAAGTCTTTTTGTAATCGGTTGTCCAGTCATAGCCATTCCGGCCACCTTGGTTATCATTCTCACGAATAAAGGTGGTTGGCCCCGCAGGGCTGAAACTTTCCAAGACACCGTTGATGGTTCCATCGCGCCAGTTATTGAAACCATTGAAGCGGATGCTAGAGTTGATACTATTGTAGGCATTGAAATCGTAAAAGGCACCAAAATTACCGTTGAAGCCCAGTACTTGACTGCTGTTTGGTCCCGCCTGGGAAAAAGTACTTAGGGTGCTTTCTCCATCCAACTCTTCACGGAAAAAGTCAAGTGAGCCTTCCCGGCGCCACGACCAGAAGCTATTGGCACCACCGTTTAAGCCAAAGCGACCCCGCACCCAGTTGAGGTTGATGCCACCGTTATTCTGACGAGTACCAATAGAGGTATTTACCGAACCCGTAAAACCCTCCGCGTTACGTTTTTTGGTGATGATATTGATGATACCAGAACTACCCTCACCGTCGTATTTGGCAGTTGGCGTAGTGATCACCTCCACGGTTTTGATCTGATTGGCAGGGATTGTTTTAAGGGCATCCGCCGGATTGGAAGCGAACATAGTTGAAGGCCGGCCGTTGATTAGAATCTGGATATTGGAAGAACCACGAAGACTCACATTGCCATCTAAGTCAACTGAGAGTAATGGCACATTACGTAGTACATCAGCGGCATCACCGCCGGTAGTTGTAGCGTCCTTGTCTGCGTTGTAGACTAGCTTATCAATCCGGTTTTCTACGAGGGCAGCCTCCCCGGTAACAGTCACCTCTTCCAGGTTTACACCGGTTGGGATCAGGTAGATCGTTACTATATCTAAGTCGGGCTTTTCCAAAGTTGTTTCCAGGCCTTTAACTCGTTTTTCTTCGTAGCCCAGAAAGCTTACGTTTAAATCATAGGTGCCATTCTCTACCTCGATGATTTTGAAAGAACCGTCATCATTCGTGATTCCTCCATCAAGCTGTTTACCGTCGGCGGGCTTAATGAGAACTAAAGTTGCGAACTCTACTGCTTCTCCGGAGATAGAGTCCACTACTGTACCAGCAATGCGGCCTTTGATGGTAGGACCCTTCTTGCCTCTTCCCCCACCCCAGGGCGGTTGGGCGGTTAAGGAACTGATAATGAATAGGCAAGAAACAAGGAGCGTTAGTCGGATGTAGATACGTTTCATATGAATGATAATGGTTGTGGTTGTCCAAACAAGTATCCGTAGTTTCGGTTGCGAATTGCTCAGGCACGAGCAGTGAAATACCGAAAGTATGCGATGGATGAAATTTGAATCCTCCTGTCCATTTTACTAAAGTTTACCCCTATTCAAGACTGCATAATGCAATTAATGCAGCAAAAATCGACGGTGATCGAGTAACCCATCTTTTGGTCCGACCAGAAAACGCTCCAAAAACGAAGGAAAACCAATACCCCTACAAAGAACTAACAATCAAATACTTACACTCAAAAAGACGCAATAAAACTTAAAATACACTCATTTTCCCTAACAGAAAAGCCCAATCAAATGAGCTTTCTACTAGTCCAATTTGAGCTGATTTTGAAGTCGATATTTCTAATCCTTAATTCCAAAAATTGGAAAAATGAGACTGGTATTTTTCAAAATCACTTCTATCTTTTTACTCCTCTTAGGGGGTACTGGAGCACTACGGGCGCAAATCGACTGCGAAAACCCCGAATGTTTTGTGGAAACACTAAGTTTAAATACGGGAGTGGACCACGCCATAGGGACACTCTACGGTGTACCACCTAATCAAGACGACGATGCCTTAGTACGTGATCCGTACTGGCAAACGGTGCAAAGTCCCGACCCTGATATCAACCTGGGAAATCCTTGGGTCATCCCACATGTGGCGGTACACTGGCATAACGGTCCGCCACTTGTAGCCCGCTGGCTATCACCACTTCGTAACACCAATTACATCATCGACAATCCTTATCCTGATCCCCCGTTCATCTTCGAACGCTGCTTCTGCACCTGCGAATCAGGACCGATAGAGCTAGACTTTTTAGTTTATGGTGACGATGCTATAGCACGAGTAGAATTTGGTGGCAATGTACTTTTTGATTCGCCCATGAATAATGGTCCCAATTTTGGTGGCCCAGACGAAGCTATCCAAATTCGGGAAACCGTAGAAGTAGAGGCTGGACAGAATTGCCTGCGCGTACACCTTCGCAATACAGGGGGTGACCGTATGGGGTTCAAAGTGGAAGGAACGGCTACGGGCGCGCGCCTCGTGGATAATCCTTGTTGCAACCCCAGAGGTTCGATTGCTGGCTTTAAATTTGACGACCAAAACGCCAACGGTGTATGGGACAACGGTGAACCTCCACTCGCAAACTGGGAGATTAATCTAAGCAATAACACCTCTGTATTGACGGATGTGGTCGGATTTTATTCCTTCAACAATCTTCCTCCGGGGAACTATACCGTTTCGGAAACACAGCAAGCTGGATGGACACAAACACTGCCTGCCAATAATCAGTCGTACAATGTTACCCTGGGTGCTTTCCAGTCATTGACGCTCGACTTTGGTAATACGATGGTCGAGGAGCCCGTCGTCTGCTGTGATGATCCAACGTTTGCTAATCTTTTCTACGAGGACTTTGAAGGATCAGTTACCAATAACGCTACGGGCTACAGCTTTGGTACGGGCCAAGCGCCGGGACAATATACCTACCTCAATTCCGCACAGGCGAATACCCTGAGTAGTGGTGGTTGGGATGTTCGAGGCTACGACGGCGGTGGCAACTGTGATCCGAATGATCGCTTTATGGTCGTCAATGGCCGGACCAATGGTACAGGTGATGAGCAAATCTACAGAAGTGCCCCCATCAATAACTTACAAGATGATGAGAGCTACAGTATCTGTGTCCAGTTTAAACATCTTCCACAATGTGTCTTCGACGTAATACCCACCGTGCGGGTGGAGGTCGTTGGTCTGAATAACACCCTACTTTTTGCTAGTCCAAGTACCCAAGTTAACACGGGACTTGGCGACTGCGATTACCTGACGGTTTCCGGCACCTTTACCGGTGTTGCGCCATCTGGTGGGCAGAGTCCTTTTATCCAAATTTCCTTAGACGAATCAGGTATTGGTGATGGTAATGACTTGGTGGTAGATGAGATCCTCATACAAGAAATACCTATTGTACCGGCTGCGTTACGGACGTTCAGCTCCACGATTGGAGCCCCTGATCCAATAACGGGTAATTTCAACGTATCTGTACAGGCTGCTTCTCCACTTCCGGAGGATTGTACCGGGCGCTGGGAGGTTTACCAGATTGCTGACGCCAACGATCCAACAACTCCTATCCCAGGTACCTTAATGACCGGAAATAACGCTACCGGCTGGGGAGCGTCCACCAACTTCCCGGGCTACAACAGTGTCCCTCCAGCGGCTGGTGTCTTTAATGAAAACTTGAATTACGTCATTCGCAGAATTGTGGATTGTGACTGCTACGAAGAAGGAGCTACACGCTTGAAAATCGAATCGACTATTGAAGGCCTGCGTGTCATTTTTGAAGGACCAGAAGAGGCCCAGCTTAGTATGGATATGCCGGGTAGTGAACTACCAATTGGTGAGTTACCACAGATCTCTGACACTACTGATGATTTACTAGCCAGTGACGTCAGTGACATCAACGTCATACCGAATCCATTCCAGGAACGCTGTACCCTCATCTTTACAGCTCCTCCGCAGCGCGCCGGTACGCTGCAGGTAATGGATTTATCTGGAAAGCTTATCCAGTCGATTGATTACTCACCCAACCTTAAAAGCTTGGAACTTGACTTAACTAACTTCCCTCCCGCCACCTACATCATAAGTGGACAGTTGGGGGATCAAGTGATCAGCAAAAAAATAGTCAAACAATAAAAAGCATTAACTGACACAACTGGAGCGCTTCGCCCGCAAGGGTGGGGCGCTTCCTTTCTCAATAACGGTTCCTTTTAGTGGAGGGGTAGCTCATATTCTTTTACAAAATACTGTATAACCACTCCCGTTCTAGCATGGGCCGAATTGTGTAGAAGTCCGTTTTGATTTTTTGCCATTTCTTGCTGGTCTTATCGTGCTCGTACTTCAGTACACGGTGGAGAAACTTCAGGAAATTGAGATAGCTTGCCTTGCTGCGTTCGGCCAGTTTAGAACGTCTGGTTTTTTGTTCCAGCGCTCGGATGCGGTTGTAGATTAAATCATCCTTGGTAGCGTAGTAGATCTTAATCAACAGGATATCCGCCAAGATGCTGTAGTTGACATTGTCAAAGTTATAAAAGGTGAGGTGGTCATGAGCAGCCGCGTATTCCTGATTACAAAATAAGACCTCAGCCGTGCACAGGCTGTGCGCCTCTACCGGATAGCGCGTGCCTGTGATCCGTTCTGGTGGGTAATCCTTCAATAGTTTTTTAGCCCATTTTATTTCCCCCAACTTGGTAGCAATGGCAATAATGGAATTTAGAGACAAGGGAAGAATTTTGTCTTCCACCAAAAAGTAACCTTCCGTCAGATGTTCCTGATAGACATCAAAAATCTTGCGCAGTAATTCTATTCCCTGTACCTCTTTGCGATAGCGCATACCGAGGAAGTAGCGATAAAAGGCCATCAAATTTCGGAACTTGACTACGTCAATCATTTCCCTTGAATCACGCAACTGATCCGCGAAAGCCTCTAGCGCGTCGTCAGCCGGAGCCTCCTCCAGCCATTCTAGAATAACCTTATAGAACTTAGCCAATGGTGTTTGCAGGCGCTGGTCTTCCTCCATAAAGGATTTGAGCGCTTGGGTCAGTGGTATCTCTGTACTATCCTTAACCTGCCCCAACTTTTGCTGAAAGGCCAGCGAAGTGGAAATTTCTAACTTCTGCGTGATGTAGAATTGATCCAAACGTTCGTGTGCGCGGGTTATATTGGCATCATCTGTATAGGTATTGAAGATACTTCGAAAGGCCGCCACCTCTGACTCAATCAAAAAGGAATCCAGATAGAAATAGGCATCGCGATGAATCCTTTGATCATGCTGTTTTTTAAACTGCTTGATGACCTGCCAAAAGCGTTCTTCGTAACTATTCCGGCGGTAAAAGCGAGCTACCGCAAACAATTGCTGAGTGGTAAAATGATCTTCCTGAACTAGTTCGAAGAACAGAAAATCCTTCATCTTCTTGACCAACTGCGAAGACAGGGCATCAATGGGGTTTTTGCGTTTCTCCTGAAAGCTATGCTCCGGAAAATACCGTTCATTCAAGCCCTTCTTGTCCAGTAAGTGAAGTTCCTTTCGCCGGTAAGCTGCTAAAAGGTAGTCGTACAGCTCACTAATTTTGGTGGCGTTGTAGCCATTATTGTGATAGGGAGAGCGAAGGAAGAGTTGCAGTTTATCCAGTTCTTTTGCTGATAGACTCTCGACGAATTCAACAATTCTGCTACTAATCAATGCCTTCAAATTTTGATCAGAAAAATAGAAAAATCTGTAGTTTTTTCAGCTTGCTGCCCCCCGTACCTTAGTAATCAGTAATAAAAACGACTGATCTATGAACTTGATTACTAAAAAACTCGCTTCGTGCGTACTGCTTTTGTTTATTGTCTCCTACACCATGTTTTCCCAAGAAGGCTGTGACCAGCCGGCACCAATGGATATCTGGGTGACTGAAGCTACTACCACCAGTATTGCAATTGAATGGACACCGGTGGTTAACGTAGCAGAATATCTAGTCACAGTTATTGAAGTAGTCAGTGGTGATCCCATCGAAACGGAAGTAGTAGATCACACAAACTACGAGGCACAGCAACTGATGCCGGGTGCGGAATATGAATTTCACGTCACTAGCTTGTGTGATAACGGAGCCAGTGGTGGCACCGGAGTACTTCTGGCGGAAACCAATATCATCATCGTCGATATTGTCATGCACCTTGACTGCCATCCTACTCATAACAACCCCACCCCTACTCAAGGGCCCTCTCTTTATATAGCTGGCAATCCTCAGGATTTTCAATTTTCTCCCACCAATGTAATCCGTTTCGATGGGAATGTGCTCGGTGGAACAAATGCGGCGGACTTTGAATTTGTATTTTCTTTTAATCCCAATACTTTCCAACTCATCGGTGGCACGAGCAGCGTTTTAAGTTCTTTACTGCAGATTATCCCCAATACGGGATCCGGCGATGGTATGATTCAATATAAGTCTAATGGTAATTGGTACGAACTGGGAAGTTTCAAACCCATTTATAATGCTGCTGGCTCGAGGATAGAAATTACCTGGAAACAAGACGTCAATGTATCACACACCAATTGCAGCAGTGTGATCTTTGGACGATGGCCAGGGGATGAAGGTGGTGAAGAAGAGGAGGAAGATGACCAGCATTTGGTGGGCGCTCAAATGGCCCCTAATCCTGCACACGATCATGTTCTGATTAAAGTAAGCGAAGAAACTCCCGTTCGCATTTATGACCTGCAAGGCCGGATCTGGGCTGATCTTTATCTGGAGCCCGGGCAGGAATCAAATCTGGACATTAGTCCTTGGCCCAACGGGATGTACGTATTACAATATTTAATGGATGGTCAACCCATAACTATTCAACTGATCAAAAATTAGAGGCTCCCTTAGACGTGCCTTCTTCTTTGGTACTATTGTTCAGTAATTATATGTCGACCGAAAAATAACGCTCCTTAAGTTTTAACCAATGGTAGGAGCATTGTTTTCAGTCGTTTCGGAACCTGCTTTCAAGCTTGATAGCAGGTTCTTTTTTTATTAGATGTATAGACGTACTGCAATGCATATCTCCGGCAAGGGATCTATACCTAATCACTTTTTACAGCAGAACTAAACAATGCTCGTATTGATAAAAAACGCCCAACCGATAACCGCAACAAAAGCAATCTTTTGGACAAAGGGAAGATAACGTTCTCCGTGATCGGTGTAGAAGATGTAGATATTAATGAGCACCAAGATTAGAGCTGCTGCCCCCCAGTAAAGGGCTAGTTGCTGCTCAGCAGAAATGAGTCCGTAAATGACCCCGGCCACTGCCGGAATAGAGCTCAGAATAATAACCCCCATAATCGCATCGTGGACCTTAGTAAAGATGAGCATGGTACAGATCATGGCAATCGTACCGGAAATACCAATGACAAGGTACCAAGATCGGCTTGGCGGATAGGCTAAAGCAAAGGCCCAAAAGAAGAAGATAAAGCTAAAGCACAAGACAAAGTTGGCGGTGATGCCCCACTTTGAGGCACGGTTGGGCTCATCCAGTAGTGTGGTGGGCCAGATCAAATCGCACCAGAAATTGTTAATCCAGTCCCAGCTTTTACGGTGGGGGTCCACCTTGGAGCCTCCGTCATATAGTGTACTTGCGTAAATGTAGAGTGCAACGAAGGCTATTAACCCCACATTAGACAATTGAGCAAGAAATACTGCATTCATATTCGCCAGGCTTTGCATTTTTTAATGTTCTGCTTTCACGGGTTTACCATAGCAAGACCAATAGTAGGAAGTTCAGTGCAATAGCTGCTGAGGTAGTACGAGAAAAAGCATGAAATCTGTCGGAATTTTTAGGCGTCGGTTGTAACACACTACAATATTAGAACACATTATAAATGCATAAAAAATTGACTACCAAAACATTAACACCTGAAAATCCATTTTCAAGACATTTCTAAAAACCATTATCGCTATAACTAGTCTAGTGAGCATCCGAAAACAGCAGCAACTTGAGATTTTTTCAACACCGGTGATCCTACATCTTTGAAGTGATAAAAGACACTGCCTGCGACAACCGGAATACAACAAATTAGCAGGCATAATCTGAGGTTGGCCAACCCGCTTTTTCTAATTATTAAAGCAACCTAGATCATGAAGGTTTTACACGATTACACCCGGTGGACAATCCCACTGGGAATGCTACTACTCTGCCTTTTTTCGAGTGGGTCTCAGTTACTTGGACAAGAACAAATAGAATTACTTGCGCCTGCTGATGGGGACGAATTTAGGATTGAGCATACCGACCATATCCATTTCGCCTGGACCCCATTGGAAGTAGAAGGAGAAGTGGAGTATACCCTGGTCATAAGTGCATTTGAAGAGGGCCAAGATTACACCTCCTGTATACTCCACGGTGAGCGCATTTTTGAGCGCCGACAATTTCACGAAACCGAGATGGTGCTATACTTGGAAGAACTATCACTTAATCCTACTCAACTATACATTTGGACCGTGTTGGCCAATTGTGAAGGAGAAGGCGGAGATGAGGGTGGCGAAAGTCATTATGTAATGGCTTCGGCCCACGGCATTAGCCTTAATCGACTCATTATCCGCGACCCAACTGGGCAAATCATCACCTACGATGAACCCACCGAACCTCAGGAGCCCTTCCCCAATTCCAATTGTAATAATGGTGCTTTTGAGTTTAACTCTTTCACCAATTGGACTGGTATGTACGGGAACTATAACAATATCAATCAAACGGGTATTGTATCTGGACGGCACACCCGGATTGCCGTTCCTGGCTTTGATGTTCATGTTCCCTCTATTCCGATAATTCCGCCCGGTGGCGGTACCGAGGCTGTTCGCCTTGGTAATGATAATACAGGAGCCGAATCCGAATCATTGGATTATTCCTTCACGGTCAACCAAGCGAATAAAGATTTTATTTTTCGCTACGCAGTCATATTAGAAGACCCGGGGCATATTGAATCAAATCAGCCTTATTTTGAAATTAATCTGTACTACCTGAATGGTGCGGGCAATCGGGTAAACGTATATCAACTCTACGAAATAGCTGACCCCAATAATCCATACTTCAAGGATAGTAACAGCGCAGATGATGGTTCTCCTATCGTTTACCGGGAGTGGACGTGTAAAAGGATTGATCTTAGTCCTCACCTGGGGGAAATTATGTACATAGAATTTATCACTGCAGATTGTAATGCAGGAGGACATTTTGGTTATGCTTATATAGATGGTGTCTGCTTGTACGATGATCAAATCGAAGCGACTGCTGAGGCCAGTATGTCGGATTATCTCTATTGCCATACCGACCCTATTATTCTGGATGCCTCAGTCAGCGCCAACGTAACGGACTATACCGTACATATTCAGGAACTGCCCGCTGGCCCTACTTACACGCAGGTTTACTTTGGTCAGCCCGGAAATATCGACTTGACCCAGCAGATGATCAACCTGGGTACAGATTGGAATTGCCTGAGGAACTATCAAGTAACTCTTGAAACGACGAATGACTGTTCTCCGGTTGCCACTACCGTAAACTATTTCTTCGTCTACTGCCCGTTCGTAGACGATGCTCCGGATGTTACTTTCTGTGCTGTAAATGGGCCGGCGACCATAGGCCCGTCTATTGTTGATGCCTCGTATACGTATCAGTGGTCACCCGCCACCAGCTTAAGCGACCCCAATATTGCTAATCCGTTGGTAACCAACACTACACCCTCACAAACCACTTACACCTTAACGGTTACCGATCCAACATTGAACTGTACAACAACGGATCAGGTGGTGGTGACCATCTTTAATCCTGGCACGCTGACCACTTCGCAAATGGTAGATGCATGTGGTGACGGGACAGTGAGTATACAGCATACGCCCAGTCCTTTTGCACCTACTCCGACTATCACTTGGTCGAGCGGTGAAACCGGTGTAAGCTCCATTACTACCAGCGGCATTACTACAACCACCAGCTACACAGTTAATGTCGATTATTTTGATCCTTATCACCAAACTACCTGTGGCCTTTCGGCTACGGAAAACGTATTTACCCATCCGTTCTTCCATCAACCATTGGCGGCATTGACCATTCCAACTGGTTTCAAGCCTGACGGTGATGGCAACAATGAGATCTGGTATATAGGCTCAACCAATAACCAGTGGAATCAAGGAGATCCTTATTATGGAGCCACCGAATATCAACTTAAGATTTTCACCCGCTGGGGCGGGCCTTTGGTGTACGATACAGGGCTAGTGACCACTACTACCGGCTTTCCTCAATTTGCTATCGAATGGGATGGTACTAACAATAATGGGACCCCAGTCCCGGAAGGAGTCTACGTTTACCAGGTCACCATTGACAATTGCCTTAATAATCCGCACACCCGAACAGGAACTGTTTCGCTCACTCGCTAAAATTTAATCACCATGTATAATTCTAAAATATTTATCCTCATTGCTACTCTTGCCTTAGGTGTGATCAACTTGCCGGCACAACAACTGCGTGACCATTTAAATGGTCGGGCCGTTGGAGAAGAACAAATGCGAGCCCCAGGAGGAAACCAACCCAGCTTAGTGGGTCCAAGCAATAGTTGCCCATTAACCACGGCAACCTATACGATCCAGGGCCTTAATACCTTTTTCAGTTACAGCTTTAATTGGCAAGTCAACGGTGGGTACATTGTGGGCGCCCCCAATCCCCCCCAAGCCTCATCAAGTGTCACTGTTTTTTGGAATTCCAATTCATCAAACAACAGTATCAGTGTAGATGCGATCCTACCTTGGGGTTCCACACACTACTCCTTTAGCAAGGATGTAAATCTCACAGCAGAAATCCCATACCATGTGACGACCAGTGAAATGTGTGCCGGTCAAATGATTAGTGGCAATGCTTACGTTCCCGGTGCGACCAATTACCAATGGACCTTCAGCTCGCTTAATGGATCGCCATCTAATGGTCTAAACCTAATTGGTAATACTGGCCATTCTATAGTCATTGAGGGTCTGGCTGTAGGTAATTATAATATTCACGTTGATGCACAATTTTGCGGAAATACCATCTCTTATGGCAATCAACTTTCGGTAAATACCAACGACTGCGAAGACGACGGTTTAATGCTACTAGAAGGAGAAATGGACTCATCCGCCCCGGTATCCCCAAGTGGTACAGTATTAGTTTATCCCAACCCAATTAAGGTAGGCCAGGAAATTGGCATTAGCGGTCCGGAAGACTGGGTCGATGGCGAGCTACAACTGCTTACAACGACTGGTCAAGAAGTTGGTAAGTGGAACTGGGAGGAGCGGCATATGACCATACCGTCCGCTGGTTTAGTGCCAGGTATCTACCTACTCCAAGCAGAGCAAGGAGGACAAACCGTAACAAAAAAATTAGTGATCACAGAGTAATGGACTTTAAGAAGCTGCCATTAGGGTGATGGCAGCTCCTTTCTATTTTCACGCTTAGCGGGAATCACACAACGGGTTCCAGCATGATACTACTCAGCCATTCGCGTTCTACCACTGGCACAATTTCGGCTACGTCCGTTTGTAGTTTCTGCCATTTCTTACTATGCCGATCGTGCTGATACTTGAGAATGCGTAGTAGAACGCGTAGAAAATTGACGTAGGCTGATTTTTCTCGCTTAGTAAGTTTACTTCTACGAACCTTTTTTTCTAGTGCCGGAATGCGATTATACATAAGTTCATTATCCAACACATAATAAATCCTGATGAGAAGTACATCCGCAAGAATACTGTAGTTGATGTTTTCAAAATTGCGGTAGACGAGAGTTTCTTGAGCCGCTTCGTATTCTTCATTTGTAAAGAGGATAAGCGCTTCGCACAGGGCATGTGCTTCGTTGGGGTAGCGGGTTCCCGTGATACGTTCTGGCGGGTAAGTCCACAGTACCTCTTTAGCCCAACTAATCTCTCCTAACTTGGTGGCAACGGTAATAATGGAGTGCAATGACTGGGGCAAGATCATATCATCGTCCACCAAAAAATAGCCTTCGTCCAGATGCTCTTTATAAACATCCAGGATCTTTTGTAGTAGAGCGGTTCCTGCTACCTCTTTCCGATATTGCAAACCTAAAAAGTAACGATAAAAGGCCATTAGGTTTCGAAACTTTTCGTGTGTCACCTCTTTTCGCTTTTCCTGTAGTAGGAAAGAAAAACGTTCCAAATCTTCCGCACTGGGTGGGTCAGAAATCCAGTCCAGGATTACCCTATACAACTCTGCTAGAGGTGTATGAAATGCAGTATGAGTTGCATAATTAGTCATTATCAACTCAATGGTACGCATATCTTCTTCTGATACACTTTCCCCCAATTGCTTCTGAAAGGCCAGTATTGTCCCATAATCCAACTTTTGGGTAGCATAGAATTGATCGAGGCATTGATGGGCTAGAGTGAGATTTGCATCATCGGTATAAGTATTAAAAATACTGCGAAAAACAGCCACCTCCCTTTCTAGTAAGAAAGCATTTAGATAGAAAAAAGCATCTCGTCCCTGCTGTCTTTCCTGCAATCTTCGAAACTGACGTACGACCTGCCAAAAACGATCCTCATAGTTATTTCGTCGGTAAAAACGAATTTGTGCTAGCAAATGCCGTTCATCGAATTGCTTCTTTTGTGCTTCTTCGAAAAACAGGAAGTCTTTCATTTTGGCCAAAAGGTCAGAACAAAGGGCATCAATGGGGTTTTTCTTTTGCGCAATAAAGACATGTTCCGGATAGAACATTTGATTCAATTGTTCTTTCTCTAGCGCGAGCAACCGATTCTCATGCTGAGCCAAGATTAACTGATCAAATAATTCGACTATTTTCTTTGAGTTGTAGCCACTGTTATGGTATGGAGATTGTAAAAACGCGGAGAGGCGTTCTTTAGCTTTACTATTGAGGCTAGAGAGGATTTCGGTAATCTTGGGACTAATCACAGTTGAGTACTTTTCAGAAAATTCAAAAAATGTGTCCTTTTTTCCAGGTGCTGCTTATCCGAACTTTGCTTTATACGAATTACTAAAATACTGAACGATGAAGCATTTAACCCTTAATCTCCTCTTTTTTATTTTAACTTTTTGTAATACGACAAACATTGCGCTTGCTCAAGATTGTGAACTACCAGGCCCCACCGATCTGCAGGTGGTAAATATCACCACCAATAGCGTAGAGCTGACCTGGACCGAAGTGCCCGGCGCAATAGAATACCAAGTCGAAACCGTGGAAGCCGCTACCGGCATTCCCGTCTCCATTCTGAACACGACTGATAATACCATTGTCGTAAGCGGTCTACAGCCTGATACTGAATACACCACTGAGGTGACCACCATTTGTGAAAACTCTGGTCATGGCGGGTCATCCTACGTCGACTTCATCACTGATGTAATCGTCGTCGACATTGTAATGAGTCTTGGCTGTGGACCAGGCCAAACCTCCACTTCTATCCACCAGATTAACCCAGCGGGTACCGCCTACTACATCATGTCACCCGGAGAAATATTTCTCTTCAAGGGTGCAACAAATACCAATCCATCCAAGGAGTTTGTCCTGGTATTCGACATGGAAAGTCATAACTCTCTAAGGGTGTCGACTACCCCGGATTACCCGAATCTTCGAATCGATGCTGGCGGTAATGGTGTCGATCCTTCCATTATTTTCACGGAAAATGGCTCCACTTTACCACTAGCTACATTTCAGGCTTACTTTCCTTCCTACGGCAATCCAGCAGGAATTGGAATCAGTTGGTTGCAGGAGGTTTCTATGCTTTCGAGTCACTGCTCTACTACTACTGGAGGTCCTACCGCCCCAAATAATGACGATGAAGACCAAGGGGACACTCCAATTGTTACCCTAAGTCCTAACCCCACTACCGGCTGGTTTGTAGTGGAGTCTACCAATGAAACTCCAATGATCATCACGGATCTATTTGGGGATGTCTACTACGAAGGCGATCTCTTTGCCAATGAGCCACAAGAGATGGACGGTTCCGCATGGCCCAATGGCACCTACGTTGTCCAAACAACGGATGAAGAAGGGATTCCGGTCCATACCTTATTAATCAAGACCGACTAAATCCTTATACCCTGCTAAGGGGATAGCCTTACGCGCGCTCTCCCCTTCCGCAAAACAACTGTAAATATTTCCCTCGGCAGTGGTCATTTCGGCTACTGCCCCGGGAAACCTATACCCACAACACGCGAAAAGCTTAGCAAACAACACGTAAAGTTTCCCTCCAACTCCCCCACCGGTAGGTGCGCAATACCCGAGGGCTGAGTCCGGATTGCTTTACCCAATGCCAGCAAGCTATTAGCGGGCTTTTGTAAACCTAAATCTAACATCATGTTTTTACGAAAAATTTCCTTGCCCATTTTCCTTATTGCCCTTTCTTTTCTGATGATCCAATGTACCACAAGCACTAACCCGGAGGTGGTCCCCGCCCAGGATGTGATGAATCTGGATCTGCTTGGACTTGACGATAGCTACACCAGTACCAGTGTTGCCCAATTTATGCAAGGTGTACCTAGCACTAGCCTAAGCCTGGAAGAATTTCAGACTATCTATCAGCGCGTAGCCCAAACCACTCAAGCACTGGACGGATCACTGGTCAACTACTATGTGGAAGCTAAAGAAGGCGGCCCGGATGGTTCAGACTACTTCCTGATTTTGAACGGTGAATTATCTGATGGCACCTACATGAAGACCGGCTTTTTGCTCACCGCTGGTGATGATGGGCTGACGATTGCTCAGAACCGTCGTGGCCGTCCGGTACCACATTTCAGCTGTCGTGGAAACATCTGCAACAACTGCATTTATGAATACGACCTCCTGGGCCGTATCGATTGCGGTTGCAGCTTTGGTATTGACGACTGCTACAAGTACTATCCTGACGAAGATCCGAGATAATCCCTCCGCTCTCTGACCTTATTCTCTCACCTGGCCTGCGGGCCTAGGTGGGGGAATATTCCTCCTGAATAACCCAAAATACCCATAAAATGAAGAATTTATTATTACTCTTTCTGGCTGTGCTGCTTGCTGGTCAGGCGCAAGCCCAATTTTTTGAAGTCTTCGGTGAAGCTGGATTAAATTTTCGAGCCAGCCAAATAAAACCGCTAAACGGCAACACCTATGTGAGTGGCTGGTTCTCAGATGCCAGCACCCCAAATTCTGGTCCCAGTGAAGAAGGAATTATTTTTCGACTTGACGCCAATGGGGATCTGGACTGGGTTTATAATCTATCTGCAGAAACGCCGCAAGGTGTCAGGAATGGCACCCGTATTTATGATTTTGATTTTAGTGATAGCGAAGAACAAATAGTATTTGTAGGCGCTACCAATTTCCGGGTCAACCCCCAAGCAGGTAATTTTCTTGATAATGAATGTGTGCTTGGAATGATCAGTATCGGAACAGGTGCTGAAATCTTTCAACAGGCTTATAACTTCCGCAGCGATGCCCGTGAATTATTTCTGCGCATTACCAATAATCCAGCTACTGGTGGCATTCTAGACAATGATCGATATTTTATTAGTGGTGCGATTAATGACCCTGGCTTCGGAGCCGGTGTGACCGATAACTACATTGCCGCCAGAGCTGAGATTACCCCCAGTGGTGTATCATTTGACTGGATCAATGAACATAACTATGCCATCCCACCACCGCCAGCGGGTCAAACTACCCCTGATCAGGAAATACACCGAATGCGGGTGCTAGCAGTTGGCAATGGTCACGAATTGGTCTTCGGCGGGATTGAGAATCCTGGAAGTGCCCCTGCCAATAGAAACAATGCTCAAATTAACTTCCACAATCCATTATTGGGAACAATCAACGGAGAATTCATCTTCAACCGCAATGGCACGGTCTTAGATGTTGCTCAGCTGGGCAATTTAATGATTGTTGTGGGTCAGCTTAGCGATGACCCCACTACCCAGGCCAATCAAGGTCAAGCCTTTATTACTGGTGTAGACTTGAACTCCCGCTCGGTTGTGACGAACAGTATTATTTTTCCTAGTTCTGAACTTAATCGCTTTTCTCGAATAGAAATTGAACCCATATCTGGCGATATTCTAGTGATTGGTGAACGAAGCAATAACGCTAACTCGGTCATTTGTCGTTTTACACTAGCCCCTTTTGCGGCCCTGCTGAGTTTGGTAAACGCTAGCGTTATCGATTTCGGCACGGATGGTTCTGGGGAAGCTCGTCTTGAAATCGACAATAACGAAGCCTACTGGGTAGATACCAGAATTGGGATGAATACCCTTCTCCCACCAACGGAAGAATCGGCAAGTGTGGTTCGAACTGACCTAACCTTCAATAGTTGCGAAACGGTCAGTTTGGAACTAAGTCCTTCCCCTGTACAGCTAGAATTATCAGAAATTATGGCCATTGAGATTGCTGCACTAGAAGCTGAGCCAGAAGAGTTAGAAGATGAGCCCGTCTGTGTATGTCTGACCTCGCTTTGCGAACCACTTGGTGTTGGCATGAGCTTTACCAGCACAATCATACCGCACGGTACGGATGCAGAGTACGTTAAAGTGGCAGATATTAACCGAGATGGTTGGATGGACTTTGGGTTGCCCGATAGACGTTTCTCCAATACACCACAATTTACCATTTGCGAAAACAACCAGAATCAGACATTTACCAGTATTAACAGCAGTACTGGAAATACACCTTCCTATACTGGTGAAGGTGAAGCCATTGCGTTTTTTGATCTTTTCGGTGGCAGTAAACTGGATATCGTGCTCCTGCGGCAGCCCGTTATTGAAATCTACCGTTGGGATCAGCTCTCTGGTGGCAACTACGTGCTACAACAGACTATTCCAGTTACCACTTTCGCTCCTCCAAACAATGGAAACATCTTGGGCCAATTCCGCTCTGACTTTGAATTAATGGATTATAATGGTGACGGAATCGAGGACTTGGTTGCTACGGGTACCAATACCGGTAATGCACCGCAGACCAGCCGAATCGTTGTTTTTGCAGGTACTAACAATTTCAATACTCCGTTTCTTCCCAATCCAATCGCTGCCCTTGAGGGCTTAAACTCGATCAGCTACTGGGAGACCGTACACCTCAACATCGACAATCAAGCGGGCAATGATATCCTCGTTGGTCAGGCCGGTTTCGGTGGTAATAACCAGTCGATATTCGGCTATTTACATACGGGGAACAACACGCCCAACAACATCTTCCTGAACGCGCCAGATTTGTTATATGAAACACCAGCTGGCCTAATATGGCCTCGTGGCTTAGAACTGCACGATATTGACGGTAATTCACAGAATGATTTGATCACCGCTATGCAGTGTGAACAGTTGATCAATAATATACCAAGTGGTAACGGTGCATTGCTGATCTCCAGAGACGTCCCCACCGCAGCTGGTAATTATCCCGCGGCCAACCTAAACTGGGAGATCCTTCCCATTCCAGGCCAGCCCGTAGGCATCGACATTGGAGATATTGATGGGGATGGAGATGATGATATCGTAGTGGCGGTCCACTACCCGATGTCCTTTGTCAGAATCTACGAAAACAATGGTAACGGCAATTTCTTCAACTTTGTTGATGTCAATACGCCGGGCGGACGAACTACGGAAGTAAAGATTGAAGACTTCAACAAGGATTGCTGCATGGATATTGTCACCGCCCAGTGGGCCAGCAGTTTCTCCTACATTCTAACTAATAATTGTCAAAGTGATCAATTCGCAATTAGGGGAGAAGTACGCTGCGAAAACAACCCCTGCAATTTTAATAGTGCCTCACCCGCGCCGAACCAAATGATCCAGATCACTGCTGGTGGAACTACCTACTACGCAATGACCGATAACAATGGTCAATACGAGATTCTTGTTCCCGCCGGTACGTATGATATTTCGCTGGTCAACGGCAACTATGGTCCAGCAGTCTGTAGTTTCAACCAAAACAACGTTTACACCAATGACATTACCGGTTTCACTCCCACCTCTGGCATCAGTACCGTCAACTTTGTTGTTGACGAGGAATGTAGTTTGGACGTAAATATGGTTGGCGACATTGTTGGTTCAGTAGGCACTAATAACTGCCCTTACGTAGCCACACCTTGTGAGGATTTGATCTGGGAATACTGTTTTGAGATCGAAAATAACACTTGTACCGACCGCATAATTGACAATGTCATTATCGATTTACCAAATGGGGTAGACATGGGTTCGGTTATCATTAACCCAATTGTAGCGTGTGGTACCCAAACACAGGTTTCTACTGGTAGCCCCAGTGTAGGTACTTATACGGGCTCCGATCCACTCTTTGGGAGCACTGTTTCTTACAACTTTAGCCCACCCATTACTATTGCTGCTGGCCAGTGCTTCAACGCTTGTGTAGAAGCTACCTTCGATGGTTCCTTTACACTACCTATTAAAGCACAGGCTGATGCTATCTATCGCTGTGGTAGGACCAATCAGATCGCCAGTAGTACAGTATCCTATCAAGATACCTGCTCCTGTGACCCTAACCTTAAGTTGGCCTATTTCCCACAAAATTGTGGCAACCCTGACGAAGTACTTAATCAACCCATTGAGTATACCATCCAATTCAGTAATATCGGTCAAACAGCAGCTTATGACATCCTAGTGGAGGACCAATTGGATATTAATCTTGACTGGTCTACCTTCCAGTGGTTGGGTAGCTCACATACCGCAGGCCCGATCAGCATCACAAATGGTTTATTGGAGGTGTACTTCAACAATATCAACCTGGCACCGGGAGCGATGGGATGGTTCAGATTCTCCGTGAAACCGGATGCCAGTAGTACAAATGGTACCGTCATTACCAACTATGCCGATATCACATTTGACAACAACGCCCCAGTACCCACAAACACCACGACGACCACTATCAACTTCTCCACAGCATCGGCTGATTTACAAATCAATGCTACCGAATTCTGTGTAGGCGATACGGTGATCATCGATTACTTGTGGACGGGCACTTCAGCGGAGCTCAACTTCACCCAAAATGGGGTAGCACAAGGGCAGAATATTCCAGCCCCACCCTCTGGTACGCAAGTTGTCTTCGTGATTCCGGATGCCAGCTATGTGGGCTTATGGGAATATGATTTGGTTGCCTTTGATTCTATTACCGGATGTACCGACACCGCCAGCTTGAGCTTCACAATCAATGATTGCGCCTGCGATCTCGATGACGAGCTCTTTATGGAGCTACTGGATGAAAGTGTATACCGTTTCACTTCCAACCTATTTGATCCAACGCTCAATCCGGGAATGACTATTCTGGAGTTTCATTGGAGCCTGGGCGACGGCACAAATAGCACGGAGGAGAATCCGTTCCATCGCTACGACTGCCGGGGCCTCGGAAGCCGTACGGTCAAAGTTTGCCTGTACTATATAGTGGAGGTAAATGGCAAGATCTGCGAAGCAGAGGTATGTGAGTTTTTCGAGGTCTGCTTAGATGAACCTGGCGGTGGCGGAAGAGCACAGCTGTATCCAAATCCAGCCACTAACCAGGTGACTATTCAAGCGGATGCTTTCCTGGATTGGGATGAACCACTGGTAGTAGAAATCTACACTGCTGATGGCAAACTACTCCGAACCCATGAATTAGTACCCGATTATAATCGTCTTACACTAACATTGAACTACGACTACGAAGGATTAGTACATGTACGCGTGCGCAGCAAGCTTGGTGAAGTACTCTTAGAAGAGCGCTTTATTAAAGTAAATCCCTAAACCAGCACTGAACAGCACCACTAAGACTAATTCATCTACAGTTCAGTACTATTTGAGGCTGTCTCCTTTTGGGGCAGCCTCTTTAAATTCTAAACTTGAGGGTCTTGGTTGATAAGCCAAATTATCCTTTTGCAAGTCCATCTAGCCTTACCGCATTGAGGGAGGCAAATACCAAAGTAGCAAACCGATCACCAAATCTGGGAAAACACGCCCTAGTACGAGCAATGGGCAAGGGGTTAGCCGGGCAAAAAGTCTTTCTCACCAGCAGAAAATAAAAAAGAAATGAGCAGAAAGCATTTGATAAAAGCACGGCCCTGGACAAGTTATTTCACGAAAGTCATAGTAGCTGACATTTCTGGCTGTTGCTAATATAAGCTAGGTCATACGTCCGACTATTTTGCAGGGAGGCAAACAAAAGAAACAAATCAAAAAATGAGCTTTTAACGGATTTCAAACCATCGTAAGTTTAGGTTAATTCTAAAACGCGAATTCAGATAGCAACTCCTTTAGCTCTTTGGTAATCAAACCAATACGTACTATCGCAACAACTATCTGATTCACAAATCTAAACTTTAATATGAAATTTACTTGCTTTCTCTCAACTCTAAAAACCACTGTACTATTCCTCTGTCTGATTGGAATCAATGTTAGTGCATTTGCTTTTAACGATCTCTCTTCCTCTTCAGAAAAGAACGAACGATTAACGCTGTTCAATGGAAACTGTGGGCCTTCATTCGCCGTATGCGGAATCGTCTTCAATGACAGAAATGCCAATGGTGTTCAGGATTTTGGAGACGCACAAGTACGCGCAAGGGTGGTAAACCTCCTGGATAATGGCAGCAACCAGATTCTACAGTCCGTTACCACTAATCGCCGGGGACAATACTCATTTCAGGGCTTAGCTACGGGGATAACTTACCGGGTAGCTATCCAGCCGAGGGCTGGATGGACGGAGCTTTATCCCAATGCAGTTGTCTCTCCTGCTTTCACCTTTACCAGCACCAACAACAGTTCACGATGTATTGATTTGTCTACTCACGATGCCACAACTGCGCTCTTCAACCATAATACATGCGATAATGTCGAAGTAATATGCGCAACTACCGAGATCAACCTTACCACTGGAGTGGATCACAGTACTGGCAGCTTATTTCCGGCGGCGGCATCTGATACTTATTGGCGTTTGGTCAACGTCCCCACTAACTCTAATGCTTCTGTTGGGGATAACGCACTGGTCATTGGTTCTCCCAACGGTGCCTGGCAACATGCCCCAGCCGGAAGCCAAGAGATAAGCCGCTGGATTGGCCCAACCAGTAACGGTAATGATCCTTTCTCTACTTGTATTTACACCTACCAGCGGTACTTTACCACTTGTCAACAGGATTGGTCACAATTTAACTTTACCGTATTTGCGGATAATACCGTAATAGAAGTCAGAGTGGACGGAACTGTTATCGAGACTTTTCCGAGCAGTGATTTCCATTTCCGCGACGCCAATGAGGTGCAAGAAGATCTTCTTCTAACGGCCGGTCGTCATTGCCTCGAAATTGATGTGCGTAATATCGGCGGCCCACTTGGCTTTAAGTTGGAAGGCAGTATTTTCGGAGAGTCCTTAGTGGAAGATGATTGTCTAACCCTTGGTAACTGTGATGCCATCATTCCCTTAGCCCCTGCTATGATGCGGAATGGTATTGCGGGTGGCCTGGTCAACGAGCAAGCCATTGCGGGAGATCCGCAGAATGGTCAATTTGGATCACCAGCCGCTCCTTGGCACAACGCCTGTTGGCCTTCGCCTTGTCCAGCAGAAGTGGACATCTTAGATTTGGATGGTGAACATGATCTGTGTGGCGTTTACCTCTATTACTACGGGGGGGCTGCTCCTTTTGAAATTGATTACTGGGATGCCGCTGCTGCAAGTTGGGTCAACGTCTTCAATGCCCCACTCTCACAGGATATCTTTGTTCCAATTAATGCGTCTACAGCATCATTGCGTTTCACTAATAACCGGCACGCGGATGTAAGCGAAATGGTTTTGTACGGTACACCGAGTTATTTACGGGATAGTCACATCATTCCGACCCATACTGGTATGATCAGTAATAATAACAATGCTGGTGTGCCCTCCAATCTCTTTGACGAGCGCGGCAGTGCCGGTGACCCAATTAATGGCCTTGGCGGCTCACCAAGCACTTGGTGGTCCTACCCTTGTTGGAACAACTGCCCCCCCGTGAGCGAAGAACTAGATCTTAATCGCTTGCACAAGATTGATGCAATATCCATGTTCGATTTAGGGGGTACGGCTCCGTTTATTGTAGAGTATGACGATAATGGAACCTGGGTAACTATTTTCAATGGCGTATTGAACAGCTTCAATAGTTGGCTCAACCTCACCAACTTGAATATCTATACCTCCAGGCTGCGCTTTACCAATACCCACAACAATGTCAAAGTAGCGGAGGTGATACTCTACGGACGGGTAGCTCATTGTCCACCAACGAACGATGACGATATTCTTCAGATTTCTACTCCTACATTGAATACCGACTATTCGGTTGAGGAAACAATAACCCTCTTTCCTAATCCTACTGGCGACAACCTCAGGCTAAATATTCCAGAACCAAGCGACAAGCCAAGTCTAATTACGGTGTATTCGCTCACTGGGCAAGAAGTACTGCGCCAAGAGCTTGGCCCCACAGCTAACTCGGCAATCATTCTCACCAATGCTCTACCGTCCGGAACTTATATTTTAAAGTTCTCTACCGAGAATGGTCAGTTCATTGAAAAGATAATTAAAGAGTAAGGTGCCAAAGATTTCGGTTTGGGCCTGCCCACCATAGATATAGAACTGATTTAAACTTTTGTGGTGTTGATGAGCCTGAGCCTTTGTGGGTTCTGGCGAAGAGGCTTTCCGAGTGCATACCTGGAAGGTATCCCGCAGCAAGTGCGGGAAGGAAAACGCTGAAGTCAGGTTCCATAAGGGCTTGAGGCGCAATCCATTAGAAAAGTTTAAATCAGTTCG
>JBCBWU010000089.1:0-3904 GCA_039816955.1 Bacteroidota bacterium | reverse complement strand
GAGGCTTTCTGAGTGCATACCTGGAAGGTATCCCGCAGCAAGTGCGGGAAGGAAAACGCTGAAGTCAGGTTCCATAAGGACTTGAGGCGCAATCCATTAGAAAAGTTTAAATCAGTTCATAATCACTTATCAACAGAACTCAGCCACTGTTCCAACCATTCGCGTTGGATCAGTGGCATTTTTGATTGTAATTTTTCTCGAACCCGCGCCAACTTCTTCTCGTTTTTAAGCCAGAGATATTTATTGAGTTGCCGAACCAAAGAGATAAAAGCAAGATAGGCCTTACGATCAAAGTCCTTAATTTTAGCTCGTCGGACTTTTAATTCCATTGCCCGCACTCGACTCTCTAGTAACTGACTATCTGTTTCGGCGTATATTTTGATCAGGAGAATATCACAACTCAGGCTGTAATTAAAGTCCTCAAAAAGCTTGTAGGTTATTTCATCAACGGCAGCATCGTATTGCCCTTCCGCGAAGAGCACTTCCGCCAAACAAAGTCGGTGGAATTCCTCTGGATAGCGAGTCCCTATGATTTTTCCTGGGGGATACTGTCGTAATAAAGTACGCACCCAAGTAAAATCGGCGGCCTTTACCCCTACGTTCACCAGTAGTTTGAGGGTGCTGGCGAACAGCTTCCCATCAATAGTCAGTACACCTTTGTTGAGATGTGATTTGTACATGGCTAGAAACTCCGGTACCATCGTAACTTGCCCATTTACCTGATATTGTCGCCCGCGGCAAGCTCGGTAGAAAACATACAAGTTGCGAAGATCCTCGTGTGGCAGCTCCGCGCTACACTCGTCCAAAATATCTTCAAAGCGATCCAATTCCGTTACATTATCCATGTCTTCCACCACCTTAGCAGCTTGATAATAAGCATCGGACAAACCCGAATGTAAATGCGTAAGCTGTGGATAATGATCTATAATAGCCTCGCCGAGATAGTCCCTTTGTGCCGGGGCGTTACTGGCCTTACCCAACACCCTTTCCTGGTAGGTTCTGGTGAGAATTAATTTGGTTCGTTGCGCCAAAAAGAACTTATCCAAGTACCTGATGGCCACCTCAAGGCCGTTGTCTTTTTGGTGGGCCTTGAATATTCCGCTAAACTCGGCGGCTAATTCTTCCATGACGAAACGATCATGAAAATCTTGAAACCCCTTGGGCGTACTGCGGTCCCATTGCTTGCGATAAGTGCTGATTAATGGCCACAAGCGTTCCTCTTTCCCGTTTTGCGAAAAATAACGGGCTTTAGCCCAAGTTGATTTGTCGGCTATCACGGGCTGAAGCTGCTCATAAACGATAAACTGCTCCACCAAACCGTTTAAAGCGGTCAAGAGATTATCAATAGCATTCTTTTTTCTTTCCACAAACTCCCTTTCCGGGAAGAACTGCTGGTGCAATTTCTGTTTATCAAAAGTTTCGGGAGACAACTTTAGTAGTACCCCTAGGAGCGACTTCAACTGCTCTGCATGGTAGGTATTGTTAAAGTAATCAGCATTTACAAATTGCCGGAGGCGCTCAGTTTGGGATTCATCAAACAATGCTAACGTATCAAGTATTTTGATCCGGATCATAGTCAATATTTTAAAGCAACAGGCACTATTTGAAACCCATTACTTTGATTCGGATAAGGGACATTTTAAACACGGGGGAAACCAGGGAACAACAATAAGCATTTATCGATGCTAGAAGAAATGCCTTAAAAAGTGAGCTATTTTCTATTCTTATTCCCTCCTAGCTTTGTGAATATCAAGATTAATTACTGAACAAAAACTTAGTTTTTTATGAATTTTCGTCTCTCACCAACGATTACTGTAATACTCTTTCTGCTATTTAGTCACTTTGCCCACGCACAACCTGAAGAAGAATGTAACCTTCCCGCCCCGCAGAACCTTCAGGTTATTGTAACTCCACCGGACATCATGGATGTTTCCTGGGACCCAGTACCCGGGGCTATATCGTACGATGTCCTAGTAGTTGACTTAAGCAATAACCAGGTATTATATAACGCCAATGAGCTAGGTCTTACACATACCATTAACAGTATTACTCCAAACAATAATATGATAGTGGCGGTAGCTGGAATCTGCTATGACCTCACACCCGGGGACTATAGTACTATAAACCCGCTTGGTATCCACCTGGAAGATCTTGTGATACAATTGAACGGTCCCCAGGGCCCACAGATTACCCATACTTGCCTTTCGGTTACAGGCAGCGGTGTAGATATTGACTGGATTACAATGAGCAGTCAAGATAAAGGAGTCGCCCAAGTCTCCATTCCTAATAATGTCGCCTCTTATGTAACCGCAATCAAGACTTTTGTTATGATTGAGAATCAAGGAATAAGGTCCTTAATGCAAGTAAACAGGCCCTTCACCGGAGGCGCCATGAGTTTAGCCTTCCCACATCAAATAATAGTCCCAAATTTTGTAGCTAATACCACAGTAAGTTTGTGGTATAGTGGTGGTAATCCCGTCTACACAGTAGACCCCACAGGACTTACTGCACCCAATACGCCCTCCCTTTATGATGCGTTTCTTGCCTTTAACCAGGCGAACTTAATCATCCCAGATTACTATCAAGAAACCATACAAATCTCTGAATTGAATTGCTTCATGGGTATTCCGGTAAGCATCGCAGGAGGAGGTGATCAGGGTATGATAGGAGGATTAAGAGCAAAAGATCAGCCGATACTACCAGACAATCACATTTTACTAGAAACACGCTCTCCCCTTGTCCTCCTTAGCCCCAATCCAACCAGCGATATACTTCACCTAAACCAGATGCCCGAAGGACAAGCCTTCCATATTTTCGACCTTTCCGGGCGAAGCTGGCATCGTGGACTCGGAACTAAAGGTCAGTTAGACGTAGATGTTTCAGGCTGGCCGGCCGGCACCTATATCTTGCACGCACCGGCGTCCGATGGGAAAACAGTAATCACTCAGCAGTTCATCGTGCAATAAGGTACTTCAGACGCTAGGGATTTACTGAACATATGTATCACGTAAAATGGCTTATGAAAATTAAGTCACTTTGTTCAGTAATCTTTTTGGCCCCGGTCATAATGATTTGACCGGGGCCTTTTTGTGATCTAAGTCATCTTATAGTTGATACTTTTTTACCAATTTTGTGTTTCTATATATAGCACACCAAAGTTTATATCCAGACATGTTCCGAAAAGGCTCCAAAGCATACAGCATTTTCAATATCAAATGCCCTCATTGCCACGAAAGTGACATGTTCGAAACCAGTAGCTTCAGCTTTCAAAAGCCCTTTGACATGAAGGAGCGCTGCGACAAGTGTAATGAAGATTTCTTCCCCGAACCTGGCTATTATTATGGTGCCATGTTCTTGTCCTACATTTTCACTGCTTTCTTCTCTATTGGCTTTGTACTCTTTTTCCACTGGGTACTCGATTGGAGCACTGCGGCTAGCTTCGGCTTGTTGATATTTGTACTAGGTATTTCCTTTGTCTACGTATTTCGTTTTGCCCGGGCGCTGTACCTCAATTTTCACGTCCACTACTCCCCTACCGCCATCGAAGACGGAAAAAACAAGACGGCGAAGACCAGTACGGCAGCGCACTACGGACGATAATTGTGGGATGCACGTATTGCTACCCATTCATCGACGGGATAATGTAAAGTGCACTTCTTTAGTTCCACGAACTTATTGACTCTTTTTGGTGCGTCTCATTCGTGGTTTTGCGGAAATATTGACTTTATTTTTTAGTTCGTCATATGTCTTTGGAATAAGATGAATAGCGTTTCCACTCAAAATCTGCTTCTTAATTGGAGCATTTACATGGTCTTTTGCTCTTGGCACTGTTCATTTTTGTCCATCGCAACAAAAACGAACCAAAAAATGCTCGCCCCGCTAAACTCGCTCCGCTCAAACAGTA
>JBCBWU010000088.1:0-28137 GCA_039816955.1 Bacteroidota bacterium | reverse complement strand
CGTTCGTAGCTTACGCTTAGGCTTATCAAATTGTACACTCATGACCGAAGCTGGGCTGGCTTTACCACAGAAAAAGCAAGCCGCATAAGGATTGGCAGACAGGGCAATTTCTCGACCATCATCCACTACTGGTATCACATAGCCGGTAATTTCTATGAGCTGCCCGTCCAGCGCCTTAAGCTTATCGCTAAAGATCGGGGCATACATCTCCATGTCCATCTCTGCGAAGTACTCTGAGCGGTATTCAATATTGGTAAGGATTTCCCAGTCCACAACGGTAGGAGGGCGGTCCTGGGCCGTAGAAGTGGCGACCAGTGTTGGCTTATAAAGGTCTTTTTCGGGATTGATGAGTCGTTGGGCAACCCAATCAAATAAGGTGTCATTCCAGGCATACACCGAATCCAAAGCAACAGCAGGCAAGCTAGCGAGGGTTTCCTCAGGAGCAGGAATGGGCTCCTCTACAGGGCTTGTGGGAGTAGAGTCAGTTGTAGACTCGCTGTCTTGGTTATTATTGGATAAAGCAAAGCCAACAATCAGTATACCAGCTAGCAGAATTGAAACCAGATGAATAGGTCGAAGCATAAAAAATAAGTACAGGTGAAAAAAATATGGAGATAAATGCAATATTGTTGCAAAAATAGAATGTTTGCTTATATTTGCAACAATATTGCATTTAAGTAATCTGAGTAAAGCAACCGCACCGGCTAATCCGGAATGCTGGTGCGGTCATGCAAAAACGGCAAAAAGAAATTTCTCAAGACACTTTTTTTATACCAGAATGCTTGATCGGCTGCTACACTTGTTCGTAGCAGCCTTTTTTTATTTCACAAAAATCGTGTTTACTCATCGAAAAAATTAAATAAGTCGAAGGATTTTTTAATATTTTGATTTTTAACGACTTATCGATGATGTCGGGTGGAAGGATTACAGATAGAAATCGAGTTATTTAATTTTTTCGATGGCGGTTTCTTACAAGCTCGGAAGGCCTCTAAAACGCTCATTCTTCGTGAGGAAATGCAGTAGGAAAAGAGCTTCCGCAGATAGCCCATAACGTCGTCTCGTACATTGTTATTTCCAATGGAACCCGATTACTCCTCCTTGCTGATATTGCGGTGCATCGCTCTAATTTTCCCCATGCTATCAAATTTTAACTCTTTCATGATTTTTTTGTTGAGCACTCCGTTTTCTTCCAGAATTTCCAGAACGTCAATTCTGTATATTCCACAGTTCATTTTGTAGTACATGCGCTCTAGCGCAATGGGCTACTATAATCAACGATCGATTCATAGTAAGCTTTTACGAACGGTTCACGTTCAGCTTCCTGTTGTAGGACTGCATAAATATCAATGGATGGATTGTTCTTTTGAAACTCATCAATCGCCCATCTGTCCTCATACTCTTCTTCATCATTGTATAGGATTTCGCCAATGAGGGTAGCAACAATTAGAACGCCTTCAACGCCTCCGGCTTCCATTACTTGCTGTTTGCCCGCCAGCTCGTAGTCATCTTGGCGGCTTCTGGTAAAACGTTCATAAATGGCGGGTAGTGCTTCAGGGTATCCATCCTTATGTATGAGAACGGCTAGGTCAAAAAGTTGGTAGAGCCCCCAATCATCCTCTTGATGGCTAAGTAATTGCTCCAGGATTTCTTTAATCAATTGCTCTGTCGCTGCTGAACGTTTGATCAGACTGTAAATGTAATCGGCTCGGCTTTCTTCTGATTGGGCATCTAAGGCGAAGTTTTGCACCGCACCTGCGATGATCTCCTCGGAGAAATTAACTTCCGGGTGTTCCTGCATGAGCAGATACGCTTCTCCTATGCCCAACTTCAGAGCATGAAGGAACCGATTCCTAATAGTCAGCGAATCTAATATATACGTACGACTTGGGCTCTATGCTTCATCTTCCACCTTCTTATTGAACGTCTTATTTCGGGACAGAATGAACATAGCTACTGCCAGAATAGTATTACTCAGGGTCATGATCAGTTGAGCAACGTCTTCTTTTGCTCGGTCACCAGTAAAGTAGGTGTAGCCAAAAAAAGCTGCTAGTAACAGGAAGAATCCCGAAAAGATTTGGAAAACGGTGGCCATATTCATAGTCGTCTGCTTTGTATTCATTTATCGATGATCTCATTAAGGCACGGTAATCCTCGATGAAGTTAAATGGTCTCTTACTATGGGCCTCATCCTTTTTAGGGACTCCACTCGCGAATAAAAGAAGATCATTGTCTAGACGAACTACTTCACCCGGATAAAGAAACTTGCCATCGTAATGATTTCCTAAAGTTAATTCTTGATCGATCGCTAGTCCCGAAATTACAAACAGTACACCGTCCTCATACATCTTGTGATGATCTAAGCTCATGCTATCATTTGCTATGTACTTCTTCCCTTTAAAGGTAGCAATTTCATATTTAGAAAAGTATCTGTGCTGGATCAGTTAGGATTTGTTGCGCACCAAAGCCCTTTCGCATAATCTTCAGGTCTGCAACCAATACTCAGCTAGTGCCTTGGTTATTTTGGGCTCGTAATAGGCGTAAACGTTTCCTTCAAACTTACGCAAGTAGATCAGGAAAGCGATGATTGCTCCTCTCTGCTGGTCGTTTAGGGTACTGAAGCGTTCCTGGTTGTATTTGTCATAGGAGATAAGCGTGAAAATAAGTCCCTCAGTTACGTCCTCGTATTGCGAATTCAGTGCCAAACACATGTAGGCAGGTAGATGAAATCGTAACCCCTCGGCGTCAAAGAAGGAGATCCCGCCAATACCGTACACTGACTTCAGTTCGGGATCATCAACCAGCTTGGTCCAGTCCATTTTCTCATCTCCAGCCCGTGCTTGCTGGCGGGCTTTCATTCCCCCGTAATCGTCAATGATGATGGTTTCGTGCAGACTCACCCCCTGCCCTAGCTTGACCCCGGCAAAAGCCTTGTGGATTTGTTGGATAACTTTTGCTTTTTCAGCTGCTGCGTTAGACATGTCAATGGGTTTTATTAGGTGAAAGGCAGCGCTCGTCTATTTGGTTCCTGACTGCCGGATTAAAATCGGAGAACTTCTTTGAAGCGGAAGAACACTGTATCCCCACGAGCCAGGGCTTCCCCGATCTCTTTTCGCCCACCAAAAATTCTACCAACGGTGGTGTTCGGACCAACCTCTACAGGATAGAAGGTACCCAGTACTTCTTCGCGGAGGAATTGCTCTCCTAAGGCCCGGTATGATTTGTAGGTGTAGGCCTCGAGCGGATAACCGCGGCTGATGCCAAAATCTGCTCCTGCGTCGATTTTGATCATTTTGGGTTTTTTGGAACTTCCATTTACCACACTGAGGATATGGATCGGGCTAGGGAATATCTCCGTGAGAGCCTCTTGCCATCTGGCCGGAAACTCATCCAGGGCCTTGCGCAAAAGTTTGTTTTTTTCCCCTAGAATAATCTCCGACTCCATCTCTGGTGAAGTGGGAAAAGGGTAGCGATTGGTATTGGATCGCCAATCTACAGTAGCGCCGTAGGCAAACACCATTTGTCTGCTGACAAAATACTTTCGCCCCCGAGCAGACTTGATACTCTCCACATCCTGGCTGTATTTCAACTCACCAGTAACGATATCAGTAATCCGCAGGTTGAGGCGGATACCCTCGGAGATAAAGTAGTTGGTTCGGGTAAGGACCCCATTGGTGTCGCGCGAATCGTTCTGACTCAGACTCTCCACAAGCGGTTGTAAGCTGAGTTGAAAGATGTACTCTGGATCAATCTCGCCAGTATTCTCTTCCGTCGAACTGTTAATTACCTGAAAATGCCAATGCCGTTCCAGAGCCGTGTAGGCTACTAGTTGTATCCGCTCTACCATGGCGGGTGGTAAATCAGCGGGTATTTTCATCGGCTCCACCAGTACGGGTATTTTATCCCTACTGAAGGTATCAATTGTTACCGCCTCCTCCTGGGCTTGGCTTCCAAGGACGGCTAGTAGGCAAAATAGGTGTATTGCCAAACGGAAAGTCCACTTCGTGCAGTTCATTTCTCGAGTTATAACTTAATGATTGCCACTTCTACTTCTTGCCCGTTATTAATGGCTTCAGCTATGGCCCGGCCACCAGTGATTACGCGACAGCGACTGAAAGATTCACTTTCCACCACCTCCACCACAATACTGCCGACCACATCACCGCCAATACTCACACTCAACTCCTGGTGCTGGCGCAACCCCTGGCTATTGCCCCCGGCTACCAATACCTTACGTGCTTTACCACCGCCCGCTAAGACCTTCACCACTGGGATTTTCGCCCGAAAAAAGTCAGTCAACAGTATGCTGATACCCTGCTCAACGAGCGTTTTTTGCTCAGAGGCCGGCGCCATCAGACCTGTTTTAAAAGACTGCGTATGCACGGCGACTACCGATCGGTTGGCCACTCTGTGAATTTGTAGTACCAACTGTTTGCTACCGGGCAGTACTTGCCCAGTGAGCAGGTATTCCGCTCCTTGTTGACTCCACTGATCTACTACATAACCCGCCAGGAAGTCTTCGTCCTTCTGCAACTCCCGTTCGGCTTCCACCGCTGGGGTTATTTCCGGAACCACAATAGTAATGCGGCTATCATCGTACAAAGCATCCATGGCCATGGCCTTCACACTTTGGCAATCTTCCCGATCGGTACTAGCATTACGACCCAGTAAAAAATCCGCTAGGGTCAGGCGACTATTTCCACAATCGAAGTCCAATACCGCCATGGGCGTTTGGGCACCAAGCGGGAGGTGAGCGATGAAAATCAGGAGTAAAAATGAGCAAAAGCGTAGGACAGAGCGTGGCGCAACGGAAAGAGCGTCTAACAAGGCAGTCTATATTTGGTGATCATTTTCTACGACCAAAGATAGCCAAAATCCCAAGTAAGAGTAGACCGCCCAGTATCCAGATGTAGTAGTTTGAAGTGCTACTGAAGGTGTTATCAGGACCAACCAAAACAAAGCCTGCCCAGTAATGTGGGTGCGCAGTGAGGCGGTCTTGCGTGCTCAAAAACGACAGTTGGGCAGTGCGTAGGGCTTCACCCGTACTGGCGCCAGCGGCCAGCTGTTCGTAGAATAATGGCATCAGCTCCGCTGTGGCTGCATCGGATACTGGCCATAAGCTGCCGATGAGTGCTTGTGCTCCAGCTTGGAGGAATGCCCGGCCGATTGTTAGCACGCCCTCTCCCGGGCGATAAGGCCCGGACTGGGTTTCGCAGGCACTCAGTACGACTAGTTGTAGCTGTAGTGGCAGTTGCGCAATTTGGGCTGCGGTAAGGGCACCATCCTGAAGGAAGACCGCAGATTGGGAGGGGTTCTCCGGGTCGCGACAAGCATGGGTGGCTAAATGCCAGACGGTGAACTCATGACTTGCTTCTTGTAAGGTTCTCAAGGCCGCATCAGTGCCAATGAAGGCCTCGCCGGGTACTTGTTCCGTAATCGTTTGTACCTCTACCGAGCTATTGGGCAAGTCCGGTAAAGGACTGGCACAAGCCTCCCGTACCGCTACGGCGTCTCCACCAAAATCAGGTGCCAGTGCCGCAACAGACAAGCCTGCTGACTCCGTTTTTCCCAATTCGTACCAGGCTTGTACGGATGGGGCAAAGCCCAGACTGTATTGGTTGACGAGGTACGCCATTTGATCACTGTGGTAGGACAGCTGGCTGGTTATTGGCGCTTCGGTAATTAAGGCACTAAAGGGGATGTCCCAGAGGGCAGCATCAGGCAGTAGCAACAGCTTTTGTGGGGCGGCTTGATAGTGTCGTAAAACGGGCCTTTGTAATAGTCCTTCGTACAACCAGAGCGCAGACTCGCTGTAAACCTTATGTGCCTGTGTAGGTTCACTGAGAAACTGATCCGTGATGAGTTGTTGGCGAAGCTTCCGCCAGGCATCTGTGGTTTCCTGATTCCAGTAAAAGTGATCCACCTGGAGCTGGGTACCATCTAGATGAAATACGACACCTTCCTGCCCCAAGAGGAAATAGCTTATCAGTAATTGTTCCTGCACTTGTAGTTGGGCTTGTATTTCTGCTACGGATAGGGTAGCGGTAGAGCGAGGTGGCCAATGCCCAAGCTCGGGGAGTTGGTTGGCTATGAGATCACGCAGGCGCTGGGGAGCGGCGAAAAACTCGCCAGATTGTGTGCTCAGTTGTCTGGCGAGGCGAAGTTGCTGTTCCAGCTTAGGCCAGCTGAGGTCTTCACGATCGGCGGAATAACCTTGTAGTTGGTCCGCTAGGAGGGTAGCCTTAGCTTGTTCGGCAATCAAAAAGGCTTGCTCTCGCCAATGTCCTTGAGGTTCTTGCCGATCCAGTTGCAATGCAATCACCAGGGCACGGTGTGCCAGTGGGGGGACCGTTGCTGCTAGTGCCAAACGATCAGTTTCTTTGCTACGCGAACGGCGCAACTCATGAAGGAGGCTCAGGCAGTGTTGGAGTCCATCAAGTCTGTTCATTAAATCCTCCACTGGGGCACCTTTGGGGAGTGGGCCCCGGTATCTCCGCAGCAGGGCCTCCAAAGCCAGGTCAGGATCAATCCAATCCAGTGGATCAGCAAGCTGAGTGGTGTCCGGGGCGCCTAGTAATTCAAAGAAGGTACCGTCTAGTACGGCCTCCTCATCTTGCATCCGGTCATAGTCGAGGAGCACACTGGCCAACAGCCGATTGAGGGTGTCAGATTTTGGTAGGCTTTTCAGTTTTAGAATTAAGGCTTGCATTTGAGCAATGGGGCGGTACTGCCGTTGGGCCAGTTGGGTAGCAGCTCTGGCAATTTCCTCCGGGTTATCGCTTTGTAGGGCTTCCTCGTATACCTGATCGGCTTGCTGTAATACTTCGTATTCCGGATAGACATCCCCCAGTATTTCGTAACCCAAGGCTTCATCAAAACCATCCGCTTGCATGATCCGGTCGTAGAGTTCGTCGGCGCGTTCGGCATCGGTTTGGCTGTAGCCAAATGTGCGGAAGGAGAGACTCAGTGTAAGGAGCAGTACAGAGATGAAGAACGGTTTAAATACGTGCATTGTGGATTGGGCTTAATCTTAAATGGGCGTAATGACTGCTTTTTTACATGCTTATCTGTTCCGTCGTCCTTCCTGGTTCCGCGGGATTTATCCCGCCATAGTCTTTATCGGTGGGATAAATCCCGCGGAACCAATTAGGAGGGTGTTTTCAATGACGATCATAGTCATCGTATCAGTCGGTTTCTTGATCTTGGTTAATTCATTTGTTTCGGTGACACTTTATTGCGTAAGCAACCCAAAGGTAACCGCTAACTTTGGTAATCCTTCTTCCTAGTTAGTTGTTGTAATTTAAACGCAAACTAATAAACTGGTGTGCTAACTGCTCATCGGCTGTTGGACGTTTGAACGAAAATAATATGACGGAAACGACCAATCCATCGGCAATCTTACTCTTTGACGGGGTCTGCAATTTGTGCAACGGCTTTGTGCAGTTTATTCTGCTGCGCGATAAAGCAGGCTATTTCCAATTCGCCAGCTTGCAGTCGGAGGCCGGGCAGGAGCTGTTGGAAGAGCACGGTTTAGATAAAGATGCCTTAAGTACCGTGGTACTCATTGAAAATGGACATGCCTATACCCATTCTGCGGTAGCACTGCGCATTGCGCCACAGCTTGATGGTTTTTGGTCCTGGGCCAAGATTTTTTGGCTCATTCCCGCCGGTATTCGCGATGGAATCTACAACTGGGTGGCCCGTAATCGGTATCGCTGGTTTGGTAAAGAGGAGGCTTGTATGCTGCCACGGCCAGAGTGGCAAGGGCGGTTTTTAGGGTAACCCAGCAGTCATTCACGGCTTCTTATTCCTGCAACTGGTATCTTGTGTAGACGATGGCGGCTTTAAAAAGCGTTAAGTGCTATCTAGGAACTAAACCGCAATCCTTTTACATGATTCACCTACCCCTTCGCCTTACGCTTATCCGTGTGTTGTGTTGTTGGTGTTTGTGGACTGCCTGCTCAAATTTCAGTTTAGCGCAGCGGTCTGACAACGCCATTCGCATTGACAGTTTACTCGCCATTCTGGAAGAGTATAAAACGCTGGATGAGCAAAAGGTGGACATGCTGAACCAACTGGGGTTTGAGTATTGGATTGTGGATCCGAATAAGTCTGAAGTCTATGCGGAGCAAGCGCTGGAGATTGCCAAAATTCTTCCTTACGAAAAGGGTCTAGCTTTCGCGAACCGGATCATTGGTGTGGCACACTGGGTACGGGGTAATCCGGATTTATCCTTCCGCTTTCTGATGGATGCTGAACGGGGCTACCGCAATATTAACGATTCCCTGGGCCTGGCCAACAGCATGCTGAACCTGGGTATGGCCTATGCTGATCAACTCAATTATAAGGCGGCTTTAGCTAAATACGACCAGGCGTTACAGTTATTCAATGAACTGGAGCAATCGTCTCGGGTTGCCACTACTTTCACTAAGATTGGTGAGCTACTTACCCAGCAGGGGGATTACGATAAAGCCTATACTTATCTGACCGATGCGCTGGAAATCCACCGGCGCAATGATTTCCTTTATGGTATTGCGGAAGCTAACAGTAAGCTGGGAAAGCTCTTTATTGCCAGAGAAGAGTACGCGGGGGCAATTTCGTATTTGTTACTGGCCATCGAAGCCAGCCGCGAGCGGAATGATCATGTGGGAATGGCCGAAGCCTACCACGAAATTGCGGTATGTTTCTTTCGACGCAATGACTTATCGCAGGCTGAGTATTATCTGGATTTAAGTATGCGCCTGGCGGAAGACTTTGACTTAAATAAAGCGCGTCGAAACGCCTATCAAACCGCTAAGGATATCGCCGTGCGCAAGGGCAACTACCAACAAGCAGTGACTTATTACGATCAGTACCTTAACGTGCGGGATAGCTTGTTCAACGAAGAAAAGTCGAATATCATCGCCAATATGCAGGCGCAGCAGGCCTACGAAGACAAAGAGCAAGAGCTGACTATGGCACAGCAACGTCTGGATCTATTGGTGGCGGAAAAGAAGACTGATCGGCTCAAGGTGCTGGCACTTATTCTGGGTTTATTTACCATTTTAGCGTTGACCTGGGGCATTGTTCAAGGCAAGAATAAAGTCCTATCTCGACAACAGCAAGACCTAGATCAGGCGCGTGACCGAAATGACGATTTGCACACCCAGATTCAGAATAAGGAAAAACAACTTACCTCCTACACGCTCAATTTCGTGCAGAAGAACGAGCTGATCACTGAACTCAAACTGTCAATCAATACCCTAAAGAAGAACCTGACGGGTACCCATCGTACGCAATTAGATGGGGTAGTGCGCCAGTTGGATGGCGTTTTACGTGTAGATGAGGATTGGGCCGATTTTCGCAAGCACTTCGAAGCGGTACACCCCCAGCTTATGCAACAGCTCAATCAAGATTATCCGAGCCTGACTAAAAATGAGTTTCGTTTGATTGCTTTATTGCGCCTCAATCTGAATTCGAAAGAGATGAGCTCTGTCTTAGGTATCTCTCCGGATAGTGTAAAAACCGCTCGCTATCGCCTCCGCAAGAAGTTGGGGCTCAAAAGTCAAGAAGAACTCTTTGATTTTCTGCTGCGTTACGAAGAAAAAAGCGCGAATTCTTAGCGCTCTTGCTATTGCGCTTGTTTACCTTCCGTTTATTGTCAAATCATTGATATTGAGATTGCTATTGCAATTGAAATTGTGTGTTGTCTACCTCTTTGAGGCTGATGTCTACCTCTTGTCTTAGCCATTTTTAAGGGTGTTCACACGGTGTTGCCTTGAGTAAATTGACTTCGAGTGCTACCGCCTGCACATTTGTACCATCACCATGATGCTGGTATCAAAGTACTGAATGATTCCCACGGTTTTTTAATCTACTATTTGCTTTAGGTTGAATCTTTGAACACTGAAGTATTCTTGACAATCAGCAAACTCAAAAAGTACAAAGTAGAACGAATTAGCATTTTGTCTACTGCCTACTTGAAAGTTGATTGGTACTCATTAAAGACTCGTTTCGACAAGCTAAAATCAACCTGATATTACCATTATCCATTCCCAAATACAAAACTAAATGCTTAGACAACATTTAAAAGCATCTTCCTTTCCTCTCTTGCTTGCACTATTTATAATCCCTGCCTGTACTTATGACAGTTTGGAGTTTCAACCGGATTGCACGGGTGTACTCGCACTAGAGCTTGTCGAAGTGCAGGCTTCCACTTGTGATCAGGATGTAGGGAGCATTGAGGTCCGCCTGGCGGGTGAGCCCAATCCTACCGCTCGCTTCTCCATCGATGGTCAGAACTTCCAGGAGGATGGTCGATTTGAGAATCTTGCGGCTGGTAATTATACCATAACAGTTGAAGGTGATGGCTGTTCTGCTAGCTTAGACGCTCAAGTAGAAAATGCTGCTGGATTGAACGCTGTGGCCAATAGTACCGCCTCTGATTGCGGAGGCAACAACGGTACCATTGCGGTAGCAGTAGAGAATGCAAATGGAGCGGTAGCCTACAAGATCAACGGTGGACCTGAGCAAACCAATGAGGTGTTCAGCAATCTTGCTCCGGGCGAATACATGATCACGGTCAGTGATGCCACTGGTTGTGAGGTAAGCCTGGAAGCTACTGTGAACTCCAATATCGCCTACGCAGCAATTGAGATCATTATCAACTCTTCCTGCGCAGTGAGTGGTTGCCACGCCGGAAATGTATCACCTGACTTTCGTGATAAGAACAACGTTTTGAACAATGCTTCACGGATCAAGTCCCGTACCTCAGCCCAGAGTATGCCTCCTAGTAGTAGTGGTATCAGCCTCACTCCAGACCAAATTGAAGCCATCTCCTGTTGGGTCGACGATGGTGCGCAAGGCTAATTATCAATCGATTAAAATTACAACCAATGAAAAACTCAATTAAAATCATTATCGGTCTGGCACTAGTGGGTGTCGCAGTGGCTTACATGCTACTTACGCCGAAAGGAGAAATCAACATAACCAAAGCAGCTACCGCACACGAACTCAATGCCGGGGCACTCTACGCGGCCTTCAGTGAGGATGAAACGGCGGCCAATGCGGAGTACGCAGGGTCCGTGATAGAAGTTAAGGGCATCTTGACGGCCGTGGAAAAGAATGATACGGATCAGTTCCAACTCAGCCTGGATGCTGAAGATGATCTCGGGGCAGTAGTATGCACCCTCACTCAGGCTCCAGCTGATTTGACCAATCTAGAAATTGGTAGCTCCGTCACTGTAAAAGGAATCTGTACAGGTTACCTCTTTGATGTAGTTATTGATCAAGCTGTTCTTCTGTAGAAACCGATTTTAAAACCTTCGTGTGCTGGAGTGGGCTAGCTCCATTCAAGCATTCCCAAATCAAAATTACATGTCCAAATTGCTTTTGCTACCACTGGTAGCCCTAACCTTTGCGTGCTCATTGAATGCACAGGAGACCTTAGTATCTCGCACCAGTACAACTACCTTCTACTCTCATGCTCCGCTGGAAGACATCGAGGCTGTTAACAACCGGACAACAGCTGCCCTTAATTTGGAAAAAGGAGAGATTGTAGTAAAGATGCTGATCAAGCACTTTGAATTTGAAAATGCCCTAATGCAGGAGCATTTCAATGAAAACTATATGGAGTCCGAAACCTATCCTTCGGCGCTGTTCAAAGGTACTATTGTTACGGAAAATCCCATTGATATTAATGTTGATGGCGACTATGAAGTAGAGGTGAAAGGTACCTTGACTATTCACGGCGTGGAGCAAGCACATACTGGTGTAGCTACGATCACTGTGGCGGATCGCCAGGTCTCTGGTAAGACTGTCTTTATCGCTCGCCCCAAGGATTTTGACATTGAAATTCCTACTGTGGTGGTACGTAATATTGCCGAAGAGATTGAGGTCACAACTACCCTAGACTTCGGTTCGAAATAAGGAGCGTTTACAGACACTGGTAGGGGGCTGTAGCCCCGATCTACAGCTCAAACTGCCAGTGTATTTAGCTCTTAGTACGTGGAATATTAGTGACTTTTTGACTTTGTGGGCCTTACCTGCTGATTTGTTTTTTGCTAGTTATTCGAGTTAGTTGCAGGTAGCCCATAAAGTCTGTTTCACAGTAGAAAGTTCAACCCCAATACAGATAACTATTAGTTAATCCGTTCACCGTTTCAACCATAACCTTCTCGGAAAAAATTATTGTATGAAAGCTATTATGAGCTTGGCTTTGCTATTGCTAAGCCTACCCTTTGTAAGCCTGGCCCAAGATGATCTTCTGGCCCTATTGGAAGAAGGGGAAACTCCCGAAGCCAACATTACTCCGGCTACCTTTAAAGGAAGCCGTCTGATCAACGGACATACCGTGATGACCCGCCGGGCTGGTACGCTGGAATTCTTAATTGCCCACCGTTTTGGGCGGCTAAATTCTGGTGCCTATGAACTGTTTGGCCTCGATAATGCCAATGTCCGCTTTGGCATCGATTATGGTGTGACGGATCTGGTAACGGTAGGTTTTGGTCGTAACTCGTTTGAGAAGACCTATGATGCCTTCGCTAAAGTGGCCATCCTACGTCAGCAGACGGGAAAACAGGACATACCCGTTTCGGTTACAGGCTTTTTCAGCATAGCTGCCAAAACGCTGCGGAGCACTATCCCTGAGGTAGAATTCTCCTTTAGTGATCGTCTAACATACACCTATCAGTTGCTGGCGGCACATAAGTTCAATGAGTCTTTTTCGTTGCAAGTGATGCCTACCTACATGCATTACAATTTGACAGAACGCCCCGATCAGGACAACGACCTCTTGGCGCTCGGGATAGGTGGGCGGATGAAAGTATCCAAACGCATGTCCATCAATGCCGAGTACTACCATCGCTTCGGAGATGATGAGCAAGACGATCTTCACAACACCCTGGCCATCGGTATCGACTTAGAGACGGGTGGGCACGTCTTCCAATTCCAGTTTACCAATAGCCGCGCTATGATCGAAAAAGGGTTCATCCGCGAAACCACCGGCGACTTTTTCTCTGGAGATATCCACCTGGGCTTTAATATTACCCGAACGTTTTAAGTGATGGTGAACTTCGATTTTAGATTGTTGATAATCAGTTATTTTTGTTGCTCGAAGTTCACGGTAAGGGAATACACCGGAATAACTGTTCCGACCTGCCTATTTATGATATGCTATTTGGCACCTTTCACAATCCGAAGGGCTATGAAGTTGAAACTGGTTTTTACCAGGGAGCATCTGATAAAGTAAGTGAAATGCTACTGTTTCAGGATATCAACGCAGAGCAAAAATAGGTTGAATACGTATTTTAAGTGTAAGGCACCATCTTCGTGACGAGGTGGTGCCTTCCTTCGTTTAGCTCACAAGGATTCCACTACGCTGAAATTGACTCATCAAGTTTGTGTATTCATTAGGGGAGCGGAGCGCGAGTAATTTAACTTCTTCTCCCTTGGTCATGACCGTGATTCGATAAACGGATGGAAAGAGAAAACTCTCATAAGGACGCCCCATCAGTCGGTCAATATGATCGAAATCGATGGTGCGTTGTGGGGCATCTAAAATATCTGCAGTGGTGTCTTTACCGTACATTTTTAGGACGGTGATTTGCCTTTCGGCGAAATCAAAAGCAACCTCTTTTTTCCAAGTGTAAGAGTGATCACTGATGATTTGATAACTGTAATAGGTAACGACGGAGAGGGCCACTAGAAACAGCAAGTAGAATAGGGTAGGAGTAGCCACTAGCCAACCCACAACAATAACAAACCAATAGCCCCCAAACCAGTAACTAAATAGCTGGCTGATCATTCGGGCCCAAATACCAGCGGTAGCGGATTGGAGTACAATTTTTTCTCTAGACATAGCGCGGGTGTGACAAGTGCATCAAAACTAAACTATTTTTTTACTGTTGCAAAAGCATAATTAGCTGGGTTACCATTTCAAATGGCTGCTTACTTTCCTTAACGTGCACTTGCTAAATCTCCTAGCATGAAACGAAGAACCTTCCTCCAATCGGCCGGTGTTTTTGCTGGCGCTAGCTTACTACCTCAACAAGCCTGGTTACGCCCTGTGCTGTTTCCTGCTGGGCAAATGACGGCCCTTCGCCGAAACATCAATATCTATACAGAGCGCGGTGGTACTATTGCTTGCCTGCTCAGCCCAGAGCATAGTGTGGTAGTGGATACCCAATTTCCGGAGCAGGCGGATAACCTCATTGCGCTCCTAAAAGAGCAAAATGCTAAACCCCTGGATTTGCTGATCAATACCCATCATCACGGTGATCATACCTCCGGGAATATTGCTTTCAAGGGTATGGTAAATGCCCACGTAGCCCACGTCAACTCCAAAGCCAACCAAGAACGAGTAGCTCGTGAACGCGATCGCATGGATACTACCTTACTACCAGAAACAACTTATACCGATAACTTTAGCCAGAAGGTAGGTGATGAGACGGTTACGCTGCACTACTTCGGTGCAGGGCATACCAACGGTGACTCTATGGTACATTTCGAGGAGGCAAATGTGGTGCATATGGGAGACCTGATATTTAATCGTCGGTTCCCATTCATCGATAAGAGTGCCGGAGCGGATATTGGTAACTGGATTGATGTTTTGCGCAAAGCACGCCGCACTTTTGATAAAGATACCCTCTACGTATTTGGCCATGCTGGCCCAGGTTATGAGGTAACCGGAACGGGCAGAGATCTTAAGGCCATGGGACATTTCCTCAAGATGGCACTGCGCTACGGTAAAAAAGCCAAGAAACGCGGTGAAACACTGGAAGAGTTAGTCGCCAAAACCACTGAAATCCCGGGAGCTCCGGAATTTCAGGGTGATGAGCGCGGTGCTCGTCGTGTGCTGAGTGCCGTTTACGCAGAGCTGGACGAACAAAAAGCTTAAGTAATTGGAGCTTAGGCTGCTATTCTTTTGTAAAGTGTCATTAATGAAAGTCTAACCTCCCGGTAGAAGGTAGAGGGTAGAAAGAATATAATGGTCTTTCTACTTTCTACTCTCTACCCTATACAACGAGAGGTTTTTCTGTTCAATTATTTCAGGCGTAATTCATAACTACCTCACGTTAGGACACTACACTATTACTTTGGTAGCACACTTGCGGCGAGCGGGAAGAGGTTAACGGCTAGTTGACTGGCATCCTGCAAAGCCCGTGAGGTATTGGCCATGACAATCACTACAACCTTGGTTTCCGGCATCAGAAATAGATGGCCGGAAGCTCCGGTTTGTCCGCCTGTATGCCCGACCACTGGTCCAAAAGAGGGATTGTCTCCGTAGTGCCACAGGCCCATTCCGTAAGGATTATTGCTGCCGCGTTCTACCTCTGGTGCCGTATACATGAGTAGTAGGCTTTCTTCGCTGAGTAGCTTCCCATTGAGCAGCGCTTGTCCGAATTTCAAGATGTCGGGAACGGTAGAGAACACACCACCACCAGGAATACGGTTGCTCAAATTATTAGCTTCAACTGTTTTGAGTTTTCCTTTGCGCGTACGTGTGAATAGTGCCGATTTGTTGACATAGTCAGCTCCAAAGCGCTCTACACCTGTATTGGGCATATCGACTACATCCCAAATGTTATCTTGTAGGTACTGCGTGAAATTTTGTTTGGCTACTACTTCAATAATAGCTCCTAGCACAACATAGCCATAGGTTGTGTATTGATAGCGCGTACCTGGCTCAAACAGTAGCTCGCGGTCTTGAAATAATTCACAGGCGGCTTGGAGTGTAGGATACTCTTCCTGGGTTTCTGCTTCCTTACCATTGGCATAACCACCAATGCCAGAGGTATGCTGGAGTAGCATTCGGGTCGTTATTTTGCTCGCTGCTGCTTTGGGATAGCTAGGCAGATAGGTGTCGATGGTTACATCCAAATCTAATTGACCTTTTTCTACCAGCTGCAGTGCGGCTACGGCAGACATCGTCTTGGTGATCGAGGCTGTTCGGTTAATTGTTTCCTGTTCACAGGGAGTATCTCGATCCTCATTACATGTGCCGGCACTACTTGCCCAGATGATGTCCTCGCCTACGGCAAACCCGGCAGTGACGCCAACGAATTTCCCTTCTTGAATAGCACTTCTGAGTAGTTCGTCAGCTTGCTCCGCAATTACGGCGGTATTGGTTTCTTGTGCCAGTAGATTTAGGCTGAAAAGAGTGGTGATGATTAGGATAAAGCGCATGATTTCAAGTTTTGCATAGTTGTGTTCAACGGATGATTATCGAACTCAAATCTAGGCGAGTAAACCCCTGCAGGCAAGTGAAATAGAGGCTTAGGGGTGAAAAGGGCTTATTTAGGGACGAAAATGCCGTTTGCTTCCAACCGCGTTTTGAAAGTCTTGGAGACTGGGAGTTCAATTGGTCCAATCAGTAGGGTGCCGGTGTCCTTCCATTTTCGAAAATGAATCGGGTTGACGAGATGGGAACGATGAATCTGCACCAACTCGGGCATGGTGTTCTGAAGTTTTTTGAGCGTAGTCCGCAAGAGCTTCTTTTGCACATCCTGATCTTCCAGATAGTAGACCATTACGTAATTGTTCGCGGCCGAAAGTGCTAGTAAGTCTTTTGCTGGTAGCTGCAAAATATCATGTCGGTTTTCACCCTGTAGTTGCAGGAGTACTTGAGGAGATTCCTCCCTGCGTTCACTGGCTATTTTTTCCTGTCGCCATCTTGCTACCAGCCATCGTATCACGGTCAAAACGGGGATGATGACCACTAAAGTGGGGAGATAGATCTCTAGGGCGAAACGAGTAAAGCCCCAATCGCCATTGACAATTTCGGTAATGTAGTAGCGGTAGGAAGCCGGTAGGGTGATAAAACAAAACCAAGCTAGCAAGGCTACTTCTCTAGCCCAATTCCAGTGTTGGGCGCTCTGGTACCACCAGTTTTGCAGTGGGATGCAGGTCAAATACATCAAAAAGAACACCAGTCCGTAACCCACCATGATAATCATGCGAACCCATAAGGCTAGCGGAGCCGCATCAAAAGGACCAATGATGGCCAGGAATAGGTAGAGCCATAGCCCTAGGGCAAAACCAATCAATAGATGATCACGATAATGAGTAGTAATGGCTATTGGCATGGCAGAGCAGTCGCTTATCCCTCCTGATTAGGGAAGTGTGGATTGTAAATCAGGCCAATGACATTACCCCAGGGATCACGCACGCTAGCTACCATGAGGGGGCCACCTACATTGTAAGGCGCTTCGTGTGGAGTAGCCTGCAAAGACAATAGGTGATCATAAGTGGCTTGAATATCTTCCATGCCCCAATAGGACATAATGTTATCTGCTGTGGCGAGTGGCGCATTCTCTTGCGGCATCAACCCCAGCTCGAAACCGCCAATGTTATAGCCCACGTAAAAGGGCTCATCAAAGTAGGGTGCTTTGCTAAAGGCTTGCGTATACCAACTCTTGGCTTGAGCCAAATCAGGAACGCGATAAATGGTGGTACGTAAGCCGAGCATAGGTGGTGATTTTGCTTGGGAGCTAAAATACAAAGAGGAATAGAAAGCAAGGGGAATACTTATGGATTGGGCACTTTCTGGAGATTGCTTAGCGGTCACGGAAATGTTATTTCAGAATGATCACCAATTAGTCAGTATAGACCACCCACAAGTGGGTGGGTTCTCCCACCCTACCGACCTGCTCACCAGGGAATCCTATTCATTCAGTGTATAGCTTCCCCCACCCAAATCAAAGCCATCGCATAGCATAAAGCTGATTAAGACTTCCATTGGAAAGCATCCGAAAGAAAAGGTGGTCACTGAATTGACCTAGATGTTGTGGTTGGAGACTGTTCAGGTTAATGTGAGAGGCTGGTATATTAAACTTTTGCTAAGACTTTCTGAACAGTGGCATCTGTTGTCGTACGACTTATATCAAATACAAGGTCGCTTATTTTGTTTGCTTTTGCAAGGAAAATAAAGGAAAAGTGTTGATTTATTGTGGTTTCCTACAAATAGCAGCATGGTCCCAAGCTAGAACATATCCAACAATAACTGCGCCTCTTCACTCATCCGACTCTTGTCCCAGGGCGGGTCGAAGACTACACGCAGATCGATATCAGTTACCCCGTCTACAGCGATAACTTTTTCCTGCACTTCCATTGGCATAGAGTCTGCCACTGGGCACATGGGGCTCGTTAGGGTCATTTCCACAAGTAGCTTGCCATCGTCCTCTAGCTCTATTTTATAGATAAGCCCCAGCTCGTAAATGTCGGCTGGGATCTCAGGGTCCATAACGGTTTTGATTGCGGCGACGATGTCCGCTATAACTGCGTCCTTATCCATTGTGCTGTTCATTTTGGGCGGTCATGGCCAAGCCGTACAATTTCATTTGTTTTACCATACTACGCAGGCCGTTAGATCGAGTAGGGGAGAGGTGTTCGTGCAAGCCAATCTTATCTACGAAGTAAAGATCAGAATGTGCGACATCCGTTGAAGGTTGGTCCGAAAGTACACGTACTAGCAATGCGATGATACCTTTCGTAATGATCGCGTCGCTATCAGCGGTAAAAACCACATTGCTTTCCTTAGAACCGGCATGTAGCCACACCCGGCTTTGGCAGCCTTTGATCAGATGTTGCTCATCCTTATATTGATCATCGATTAATTGGAGCTCTTTGCCCAGGCTGATCAAGTATTCGTACTTATCCATCCAATCATCAAAAAATGAAAACTCATCGATGATCTCGTCTTGGATTTCGTTTATCGTCATAATAGCACTCAAGTCTTCTGCTGCAAAAATAGTAAATCCGCTACATCATAACGATGCGGAGCTGGACCTTCCGTCTTCTTGGCCCAGCACTTTCTCGCTTCTTTCATACTCCGCTTCGGGTTCGCCGCGAAGAAGTCACGCAAGTATTGGTTATACTGATTACTAGCGGGGATTTTGCTTTTAAATCCTGCTGTTTTTTGCTCTTGTTCAATGGCCTCCCAGGCATCCACCGCATCAGCCAGTGTTTTGCCCACATTGGTTTTCATCCATTGCATAAAAGCTATGTTAAAACGAAATCTGGGCCCAATATGTTCGCTGAAAAAACGGCGTACGTTTGGTCCATTGCGGTAGCTGTCCGTAATCATGGTATCCGGCTGCAATTCCGCTCTCGCCCAATTGAAACTGGACTGTGCTCGCCAGCGTTTTGGCTGGGCAATCTTGCCCGTATCAAGAAAGTGAGCCAGACGCTCCGTAATAGTAAGCTTACTTCCCGTATACGGAATCTCTAGTGCCTGGCAATGGGCCACCAATTCTGCCTTGAGCCAGTACCAACGTTGCAACTCCTTACCAGACTTTATGTCGTAAATATCAGGTCGCTGTTCTTGCAGCATAGCTGGTCGTGATTAAGTATGCAGACCTAACTACTACCGGGTAGAATGGTTGAACAGAGGTGAACTAGAATTAGAGCAAGAATGTATTTCATTTCGCTTAGAGAAGGGGTGTCGAAGCCTGACAGTTCTATTGATCTGAGGCTTTTACCGGTATAATATTACGCTGAAACCGATTTCATTCTTTCCTCAGGCTTAGCTTTGACGCAGTCGGAATCTTACCCACTTTTGAGTAACTCCCCATTCTAATTCTTACCCTAATTCACATTCTAATTCTCACTTTAATTCTAATTTCCCCCTCTAACCGGTACCCGCAATTCAATCTCAAAATCGTCCCCTACCGTAAAGGCCAATAAGGGCCCCTCGATCCCGTATTCCTGTCGATCTACCGTAAAAGTCCCGACAAATAGTCCGCCATTGGTATTTTCCGTGAAGGTGAACGGAATCGTCACCTCTTTGGTAGTACCGTGTAAGGTGAGGTCACCCACTACTTCGTAGGCTTGGCCTTTCTTGCGAAATTGCTCAGAGCGAAAGGTGATTTTAGGGTAGGTCTCAGCATCAAACCAGCTATCTCCCCGAGCGTGTTTGTTTTTAGTGTTATTGCCTGTAGAGATGGTCTTTACATCTACGCTCACGTCCATGCGGGCATTGGCTAGATTGGCGGGGTCAAAATTGATGGTGCCTTGCAGGCCAGAGAAGGTACCATCTGCACCGCGGCCAGAAAAGCGAATGTTGTAATCATCACTGATGTTCCAGCTACTGAAGTAGAAGGAACTAAAGCTAAATAGGATCGTACTTACAAGTACTAACCCTGTCAACTGAATGTTTTTTTGAGTGATCATTGGGTTCTTTGATTTAATAAAAGGTTATTGGTTAATGAGTTGCACATTCAGCTGCGAGATAGCCGGATCGTGCGTGAAACTGCATTTTCCAAAATTAGGTCTGCCAAAGCTGGAATGCTGAAATGCTCCAACTGGTTCTTTGGGTATACCAATAAAATTGGTATCAACACTTCCGTTACCGTTTTTATCCTGAAAAACAGCAACAGCGTATTTTCCAGCTGGTACATTTGAAAACGTGAAAGTTGCTAAGCTAGTATAGCTGGTAACCTCGCCAATTTGTCGTGCCTTAGCGGGATCCGAAGGAAAACCATCCGAGCTAGCAAATAGCATAAAAACCAGTGGCCCTTCACCAGCGGCTTCTATGTCATTGACGGTAACTTGAATGTCGGCATTTTGTGCGTGAACGGTAAAGGTTACTCCCAGCATAAATAGGAGTAGATAGATTTTGTTTTTCATGGATCAAAAGGATTGTTTTCTTGGTCAACAACAGTACTAACCATATAGTTTAACTTAAAATTTAAATCAATCTATTAATCCTTCTTCCAATCTTAATGTTCTACCTTTATTTTTACATATGGCAAAATCAACAGCAGACAAGAAACAAGCTAAGCAGAATGCGGAGAAACGCATATTGGAGGTAGCCGCCGAGGTGTTTACCCAAAAAGGTTATGCCGCTACCCGTACCCGCGATATTGCCAAAGTATCGGGTTATAACGTAGCGTTGATCCATTATTACTTTGGTAGTAAAGACAAGCTCTTTGAAATTGTAGCGACGAATACGCTACGAGGTTTTGACCATATTATGGAGGAGGTCTTTTGCGAAGAGATCCCCTTGCATAAGAAGATTCACATCTTTGTAGAGCAGTACATTGAGTTCTTCCGCGCGAACCCCTTCTTGCCACTGTTCATCGTTAATGAGTCGGAGAAAAATCCGGATAAGCTTGCGGCTATTGTCCAGTACCGCAAAAACAATGTGGTGATGCAAAAGCAATTAAAAGAACTGGCAGAAAAGGGTATAATTCGTCCAATCAGCATTGCAAATTTTATCATGAACTTGGTAAGTATGACGGTGTTTCCCTTTATTTCCAAGAATTTACTCATGCGCGAGGTGAATATCAACGAGGAAGAATTTCAGCAAATGCTAGAGGAACGGAAAACGCTTGTTCCTCAAATTCTTATCAATTATCTCTACCTGCAGCCGCCCGTTTGACTGGTTTTTAAGCGAGCAAATTTTTTCTGTACTTTATAATCACTTGATTAAACTTTTGGGTGGAGCTAACGTTATGTCAAGTAATTAATCACTTGATTAAATAAGCTCATTATGATCAAACCCCTTCATCTGCTGGCCCTTCTCGTGCTAGCGGCTACCTGCTGGCAATGCACGGCAGAGGCTAAGCCAGATGACACAAGCTCAGCTGTAGAAGCTGGGGCGAATAAACAAGCGACTGCTGCCCAGCTACGGACTTTTACTACTACCCGGGCTAGCCCTCAAGATTATCAGGCTAATATCCCTATCACCGGGCGGATCAATGCTTTGGAACAAATTCCCATTATTGCCGAAGTGCAGGGGCAAGTAGAGGTTGGCACAAAGTTGCTACAGGAGGGTGCGCGTTACCGCAAAGGGGAAACCTTGTTACAAATTGAGGATGATCAATACCGCCTCGGACTCCAGGCACAACGTAGTCAGTTTCAATCTAGTTTAGTGCGTATTATGTCTCAAATTCAGTTGGACTACCCTGATGCACACGGTGCTTGGGATGAGTACTTACGCAATTTTACGGCTGATCAAACCTTGGCTGCCTTACCAGAAGCAACGGACGATCAACTCCGTTATTTCCTAGCGGCGCAAGGTGTATTTGCCACCTACTACAACATCAAGAGTGCGGAAGAGCTATTGCCTAAATACCGAATTAAGGCACCTTTTAATGGCATTATTGCGGAGGGTTCTATTAGTGCGGGTACAGTGGTCAGTCCGGGAGCGCGACTAGCACGATTTTCTCGCACGGATATCTACGAGTTTAAAGCTAATCTTTCTGCTTCTGATATTGATAAGGTTCGCCTCGGGCAGCAGTTACAACTACGGCAGCCCACCAATGGCAAAACGTACACTGGCAAGGTGCATCGCATAGGAGGAACTGTGGATCCTGGTACGCAAGCTGTACCGGTATTTGTCCGCGTAAGTGGTGCTGGCTTACGAGATGGTATGTTTCTGGAAACGGGAATGGCAACGGAGGCTTTGAGTCAGGTCGTTGCCGTTCCTAAGGATGCGCTGACTCGTGATGATCAAGTCCATATTATCGTAGACTCTACTGTGATATTGCACAAAGTTCAACCCGTACGTTATTCCGAAGATGTCATTTGGGTGACTGGCCTGGAGGCGGGTATGGAAGTGATTACAGAACAGTTGACCGAACCCATCGTGGGGCTACGTGCTCTGCCCAAAAAGTAATTGCCCCATGAGATCTATCATAAAATATTTTATCCAACATCCTACCATTGTCAATCTTTGTTTGTTGCTGCTGGTTGGCCTTGGATTCATGCGCCTTACTGCAACCCAAACCACGAGTTTCCCCAAACAGCGGGTTCGCTTTATTTCGGTCGCAGTACCTTATCCTGGCGCTTCTCCTTCGGAAGTAGAAAGTGGCATTGCCGTAAAGATTGAAGAAAGTCTTGAAGGTATTCAGGGTATTGATAGGGTAACTTCTACGTCTGGTGAAAACCTGGCTACTGTTCTTGTGGAACTCACCGAAGATTCTGAGCCGGAAGTAATGGTGACCGAGGTGAAAAATGCCGTGGATAAAATCAACAACTTCCCCGAACGGGCCGAACCACCAATAGTGGATAAGATTGAAATAAAGGATCTGGCTATGCGCTTCGGCATTACGGGTGAGGTGCCGCTGAACGTGAAGAAGGATTACGCTGATGAGATAGAGCGTGAATTGATGACTAAAGCAGAGATTTCCGACATCTTAATCGAGGGGTTACCAGCGGAGGAAATTGAAATTCGCATTCGCGAGAACGATTTACAGCAGTATCAACTCAGCTTTGCGCAGATAGCGCAGGCTGTACGCTTGGCCAACTTGGAAACCTTTGGTGGTGAGATCAAGACCGCCGATCAGAATATTACCATTAAGGCAGACAGTAAAGGCTATTACGCTAAAGAGCTGCAGCAGATTGTGGTAAAGACTCAACCAGATGGGAGCAGAGTTTTCCTGAAAGATGTGGCGGATATTGCAGATCGATTTGCCGATACTGCCAATGGCCGTTATCTGGGAGAGGAGCCTACTGTGAGTTTAACCGTTTTTGCGCTGGCGGACGAGGATATCCTGGAAAATGCCGAAGTGGCTAAGTCTTATATCACCTCCTTCAATGCTGAACACGATCAGGTACAACTGGAAATATTGGAGGATGGCACCATACAGGTACGCGACCGTATTCAGTCTATGATGAGCAACGGCGTGGCGGGTATGTTATTGGTACTCATTGTGCTGGCGCTCTTCCTGGATCGGTATCTGGCCTTTTGGGTGGCACTCAAAATTCCTATTGCCATTGTGGGGATGTTTATCCTGGCACCCGTTCAGGATATGACAATCAATGTAGTATCTCTTTTTGGTTTTATTATCGTACTTGGTATCCTGGTCGATGACGGTGTGGTAATCGGTGAGAACATCTTTCAATGGGCCAAGAACAAAGGCGTTTCTCCTATGAAAGCTGCGCTGGAGGGAACAATGGAAATGGTGACCCCAGTGCTGATCTCGCTAACCACTACAGCAGTGGCCTTTTCCATGTTTTTCTTCCTACCCACCCAAGCTGGCGAATTTTTTGGTGAGATGGGTTTTGTAGTTGTGGCGGTTCTGATCATTGCTATGATTGAGAGCTTTTTCTTCCTGCCTGCCCACTTGGCACACAGCAAGGGTTTGCGAGCAGATCATCAACCCAGCGCCATTGAGCGCTGGTTTGATAAGATACTACAGCTACTACGTGATCGTTTCTACATCCCTGTATACGAGCGTATTTCGGTAGGCAAACGCTGGGTTTCATTACTTACCATCATTGGTTTTGTGGTTGCCCTTGTTGCTGCTATGTCACTCATGGCCACGGGCAAAGTAGGTTTTACCTTCTTTCCCAACCTAGACGACGATGCTGTTTTTGTAGAGTTGAGTTTGCAGCCAGGTACACCTGTAGCAGTGACCAAGGCCAAGTTGGCCGATATTGAGCGGGCTGTTTGGGCTACTAATGAGGAGTACAGCCGCGATCGAGAAGATGGTGAACAGGTCATTCAATTTGTTGAGCAAATCACGGGGCCGCAACCCAATCAAGGCAAACTTCGGATTACTTACTTAGGCGGTGAGCGTCGTGGTCTTAGTTCATTTGAGTTGTCCAATCGTATGCGTGAGCTTACACCTGATATTCCCGAAGCAGAAAGTCTAGTGTTTGGAGTGGGAGCTACAACCGCGGTTTTTGGGAAGCCTATTTCTTTTGCTCTCTACTCTCGCAACTTGCAGGAGCTGAGAGCCGCCAAAGAAGAATTGGTAACCCAAATGTTGCAGCGCTCAGACACTAAGGATATCAGTGATACCGACCAGTTGGGTGTGGAGCAGATGATCATTAAACCGAAGCCACAAGCGGAGCTGCTAGGTCTGAGCCTGGGACAGATTATGGCACAAGTGCGGGCGGGCTTTTTCGGTGAGGAGGTACAACGCCTGCAACGAGGTGAGGATGAAGTCAAAGTGTGGGTGCGCTACCCGCTAGAAGGCCGCAATCGCAAAGAAGAGCTATTAAACATGCGTATCAATGATGGCCAGGGTAATAGCTACCTACTACAGGATATGGTCACTATTGAGGATCGTATCGGTTCCTTGTCGATTAATCACCTAGAAGGACAGCGCGAGATTCGCGTGGAAGCCAATGTAGCCAGTATTGATGTGTCAGCACCAGCGGTGATCAGTGAAATTGAGGCACAATACCTACCGGAAATTATTGCGAAATATCCTTCCGTTACTTACTCCATTGAAGGGCAAAATCGTTCTTCCTTCAAAATGGCTGGAGCAATTAGTACAGTAGGGCCCATCATCTTACTCTTTGTCTTGGGGTTAATCGTTCTTAACTTCAATTCTTTTTCGCAAACCTTCCTAGTATTCTCGCTTTTCCCTTTTGCACTTATTGGTGTAATCCTAGGGCACTGGATGCAAGGAGAGGCTCTGAATATCTTCTCTTTTGTGGGAACGATTGCCTTGATTGGAGTATTTGTCAATAATTCCCTAGTCTTTATTTCTACTCTTAACCAAAAACTACAGGAAGGGGTAGAATGGGCCAAAGCATTACGTGAAACGGCCATGAGTCGGTTTCGCCCAATACTACTCACTACGGTTACCACAGTAGCAGGGCTGGCACCACTTTTGGCTTCTAATAGCATTGGTGCCCAATTTTTGAAGGGGCCAGCCATTGCTATTGCCTACGGCTTGAGTTTTGGGCTGTTCAATGTGCTACTTCTGCTCCCTGCTCAGTTACACTTTTTCAATGGACTACGCCAACGGTGGTTCAACCTTCGGCACAAAGAGAAGGGGACGGCTGAAAAAGTAGAACCCGCAGTTCGTGCACTGGCCTACCAGATCGAAAATTAGAATCAGGATGCTGGAAGGTCATTCTTGTAAGATGTGTTAGTCTGAGCGAGTGACTCTTCCAATCCTACAACAGCAAATTTTACGTGAATAGGTACCGGTCTGGGGTGGGAGTTAAGCGCTACTATCCCGACCGGGAAATTAAAATCCTTTACGATGAAATATAAACTCTTGCTTAGTGTGTTTCTTGGGCTGCTAAGCACCCAGTACAGCTCTGGCCAATCGGTAGTAACGCTGGATGAAGCAATCGAAGAGGCCCTGGCCAATAATCACCAGATTAAAATTCAGAAAAGTGCATTACAAGCTACTGCAATACAGGCAGATCCGTCTATGGTAGGACTTAAGCCTATCATTACGTTAAACGCGGGTTACGAATTGGGATGGGCGGATGCTTCCATTGAAACACTCTCTCTAAACCCGGAGGCACCTCCCAGCGAACCCCTGGAGCTCAGTGGTTGGTCAAACGACATTACCGTAGCACCCGAAATCAGTTGGCTATTACTAGATGGTAAGGCCAGCCGCTACCGGCTGGATCAGCTACACGTGGGAACAGATTTAGCTCAGCTACAGGTACAGCAAACGATAGAGCAAACCGTCACTGAAGTGACTTTTGCATATTTGGATCTGGCTCAACAGCAGCAACAACTTCAAATTACGGAGCAAAGCCTGGCTCTCGGACTGGACCGCCTCAATCGTGCCCGGCGAGATGCCAGTTATGGAACCAGCGGGAGCTTGCAGGAACTTCAGATACGAGTAGACGTTATGGCCGATAGTGCGGCTTTGCGCAATCAGTTACTGGACTATGAGAATCGCCGACGTGATTTGAATCAGTTGATTGGTCGTAGCCCGAACAGTGAATTTCGTGTGAGTGAAGACCTGGTACTACAGACCAATCTACAGCTCAATGAACTAGAGTCAGAGATGAGCAATAACAACATTGCTTTGCAAGTGCAGGAACAGCGACTCCGCCTGGCTGATCTGGGGATTCAAACTGCCCAAGCAGCCAACAAACCTCGATTACAAGCTTATGGTAATGTATCCTATGCTTACCTACAAAACGATGCTAGCTTCCTGACGGTAAATCGTGCCCTGGGCCCTAATGTTGGTTTACGGTTCAGTTATCCAATAGCCGATGGTGGTGCGCGCCGTATTCGTCAACAGGTAGCTGTATTAGAGAAAGAGCAGCGACTATTAGAGCAATCAGATACCCAGCTACAACTGCAAAAAGAACTGTACAATGCCTATGCCCAATACCGTAACGGCCTGGAGCAGTTGCGCATTGAAGAGACTAATCTGGAACTTTTTGAGCGAAACCTGACCAATTTGGAGAATCGTTTCCGCTTGGGTACAGCTACGCCTACCGAGGTGCGTGCAGCACAGCTCAATTTGTCGGCAGCTAATAATCGGATCACGGCCTATCGCTTTAATGTGAAGCGGGCAGAAATTCAACTTTACTTGCTAAGTGGAAAAATCAGCGAATTTTAAAGAGAAAAATTGGTTAGGACTGAACTGAATGGAAGGTTAGTACGGTTATTTTATTGGGGGGTGTCGGCTTGTTAATGCATCCTCTTTTTAGCCGCCATTATTGAAGAACAGAAAAATCCATTTGCCATGAAAACCACCTCAAAAACAACTCGGGAGACTTCTCCGGATTTATTCGAGAATCCTTTGTTGAACAAGCTCACCCGCACCCATATTGCATTTCCGGTGAGTATCTTTTTCCTGTACGCAGCTGGGTTGTTGTATTACACCATTATTAACGTTCAATTGCCAGTTGCCACAGTCGTAGGTTTGTTTTTTGCTGGACTCTTATTATTCAGTTTTACCGAATATGCTATTCATCGTTGGGTTTACCATCCGCCGGAAGATGCTTCCCAAGGTTTTGTGGATTTCACCTATAAAGTGCACGGTATTCACCATGCATACCCTAAGGACAAGCAACGCTTGGCTATGCCACCCTGGTTATCGGCTCTAGTGGCTACGGTACTACTTTTTGTCTTTGAGTTTTTATTGGGGCGTTTCGGTTTTAGCCTCTTGGCAGGTTTTCTTACTGGTTATGCCTCTTATCTCTTAGTGCATTACGTAGTACATATTTTTCCTATGCCGAAGAATCGCTTGAAGGCCCTTTGGGTAAACCATGCCATCCACCATTATTCAGCGGATGAGATCCTTTTTGGTGTTTCCAGTCCTTTATGGGATTATGTGTTTGGAACCTTACCGGAAAAGGATTGGCAGCAGGGAATAAGTGTTAAAAAAGGTAATATTTAGTGGAGCCAGCCAACGTCTAAGTTGTTGGGGCTGTCTTAAAAGCCCCGTCCTTGACAGCGACATACACCCTGAAGTCAGAGATGGCTTTAGGGTGTATGCTTTT
>JBCBWU010000087.1:0-28172 GCA_039816955.1 Bacteroidota bacterium | reverse complement strand
ATCCGGAAACTTAGGCCAATCCCCCATAAACCTGCTCCAAGGAACGCCAGTCCACATACGATTAGCAGCGCACGAGCTGAAGCAGGGTATATGCGCGTTCTAAACATGATACCGACATATATTGGAGGCGTAAATCATCCTAACTTTTTACTGCGCAAGCTACGATTTAACTGTAAATAGAAAGCGAGCCCAATACATAGTCCCAGGCTCTTCTACAATAATTTCCCAGTAGTTGATTCCATTTGGGCCATCTGGAATAAGGGTACCGCTTGCTGTCGTTAATTCCCGTGGAAGCTCAAACGAGAATCCCGCTTTCAAAAAATAAGGCGTTGTATCCTGAAATTGGGTGTACACATAGGTCCGCTTATATTTTTTGGAAGATGCTGGCGGATAAACGGCGAGATCTTCTATATAATTAAGATAAACCCGACGATCAGCATCGGGCTTTGAGGAGGACTGCTGACTCGTAATCTGCACGTTCACTTGCTCACCAGGGGCATAGACTTGACGGTCAAATACAGCGCGAGTTGTTCCGTGCCGAACTTGCACCCAAAGACTTTTGAGCGAACGGTAAAACAGCCAGATCGGCACATAAAACATGATCCCCATAAACATCACGAGCAGTGCACCAATCAAGACCAGTGGAATCAATTTACCCAGAGGAGTGTCCGGATGAAAGAGAGTTTCCCACCCCCCAAGATCAATAAAAAGCCCCTCCCCCGCTCCAGACAGCAAAACACGCTTAACAACGATGGCGAAGGGTAAGAACACCAACGCCATAAAGAAATCGCGTAACCAGAATCCCCACCAGCTGAAAGCCGCCTTTGGCCCCAGACATCTGGGCTTATTCCTATTATAGAAAGAGCCATACAAAGAGAAAACACAGAGCCCACCCGTCATGATTTGGAATAGCAGATAGCCCTCCCAACCTAGCAGAGGAATAATGATAACCTCTTCACGAATGTCGTAAAGTATGGCCGCCATAGCCCCCGTAAAGAGTGCTAGGAGGCGGTAACTGCCGGGATTCCAGGCTCCAAAAGGAGCAGCTAAGTGGCTTTCCTGGTATTCATCCTTAGTAAGGGTAGCGCGTTCTATTTTTTCCAATCTATAAAGTGAATTTTACCGTACCTCATTGTCCTCTACAATTAAACAGAGTAAACCTGCCAGAAAGAGAGAGCAACCGCCAATGACCAGAGCGTAAATGGATACATTATCAAAGAAGGACTTCAGCAAAAATCCAAGAATGCCCGCCGCTACAATTTGCGGGATAACAATAAAGAAATTGAATACCCCCATGTAGTAGCCCATCTTCTCAGCCGGTAAGATGCTGGATAGCATTGCGTAAGGCATAGAGAGGATACTCGCCCAGGCAATACCAACACCAACCATTGATACAAGCAATAGGTTAGGATCAGTGATGAAGTAAACGGATAACAATCCTATACCTCCACAGAAGAGTGCCACTAAGTGCGTCATTCGCCGCGTAATTCGCTTAGCCAGTACAGGAAGTAAAAAGGCCACCAGCGCAGCAACGCCGTTATAAATGGCAAAACAGACACCTACCCAATCCGCTCCTTTATTGTAGAGGGCCGAGGAAGTGTCCTCTGTTCCGTATACATGACTAGTAACGGCAGAGGTGGTGTAAATCCACATGGCGAACAAGGCGAACCAGGAGAAAAACTGGACAAAAGATAACTGCACCATCGTTTTAGGCATCTTGAAAACACCAACAAATGACTCGTACAATCCTCCCCAAATTCCAATTTCAGCATTTTCTTCCCGCAGTGCTTCGATATCATCAGGTGGATATTCTTCAGTATTGAATACGGTCCACATCACCGCACAGAAGTAAGCAACACCACCAAGATAAAAGGACCAACGTACGGAATCAGGGATAACCCCCTTATCCGCTACATTGCTTACCCCAAACCAGTTAGTAAACATCCAGGGCAAGGCCGAGGCTATAACAGCGCCCAAACCAATAAAAAAGCTCTGCATAGCAAAACCACTGGTACGCTGTTCATCCGGTAGCATATCCCCAACAAAGGCCCGAAATGGTTCCATACTAATGTTGATGGATGCATCCATCAGCCAGAGCATAATGACGGACATCCACAAAGCGGTAGAATTTGGCATCAGGAAAAGCGCAATAGTTGCCAAGATAGCCCCAATGGCAAAGAATGGGCGGCGGCGGCCCCACCTTTCGTGCCAGGTGCGATCGCTGTAATAGCCGATAATCGGTTGTACCAAAAGACCGGTAACTGGCGCTGCCAACCACAAAATAGGAAGTTCATCCTTGGCGGCTCCCAGGGTTTCAAATATCCGACTCACATTCGCATTCTGTAACGCGAAGCCAAATTGAATACCCAAAAAGCCGAAGCTCATATTCCAGATTTGCCAGAAGCTCAGACGTGGCTTGGCAGAGCCTATAGAAACGTTGGACATTGTTCGCGTTGTTTTTCGTTTCCATTAAGGTATAAGATTTGTCAAGAAATCCCCTCAAATCATCCGTTAATTCCCCGCCTTATGCTATGAATGGAGGATTTGCTTACAGCAATTGTCCTTGCTTATACTTTTCTACATCCTGGTCTAGACAAAATCGCGCCCAGACCTGCGCAAGATTGGCCTTGGCTTCGGCACTTTGTCGTATTTGCCAGTAGCGATCTTTGTTTTTGCGAACGGCCTCATCGTAGTCCACCACTGGCGCCGGATAATCGAGGCCTAATTCAAAGTCGTGAAACCCTTGATCCAAGGTCGTCAATTCCCAGGGGCGGTGGCAGAGCGGGGCGGGGAGTACGCGTAATTCTGGGAGCCAGCGATGAATAAAGTCCCCTTCTGGATCGTGCTGTGTAGCTTGTACATTCGGGTTAAAAATGCGTAGGGTGTGATAACCAGTAAGCCCTGCCTGCATCTGTATTTGCGGGTAGTGAATACCGGGCTCAAAGTCGAGAAACAGCTTGGCCAGGTGATGAGCTACCTGCTTCCAATCCAGCCAAAGCGCATAGCTGGTGAAGGTTACCAACATGGCCCGCATACGGAAGTTGACCCAACCGGTGGCCTTTAGGCAACGCAGGCTGGCATCTACCATAGGGAAGCCGGTTTTAGCTTGACGAAATGCGTCCCAAAGCGGCCCACCAACTGTGCGATCTAATTGATCGAATGCCGGATTAATAGCCCCGTGCTCGAGGTAATGACCGGACTCTAATTTCTGCAGGTAATGCGATCGCCAATACAAGCGCGACTGGAAGTTGTGGAAATTGAAATCATCCCCCTCCCGCTCCGCTTGCCAATAGGTATGCTGGTATACTTGCCGAACACTGATATTTCCATAGGCCAAATAAGGCGATAAACGACTACAGCTTTTTCTACTGGCTGCCGGCTTAGAGAGTTGTCGACTATAGTTTCGGGAACGTTCTGTTAGGAAGGACTTTAAATATCGCCATGCGTAACGTTCTCCCCCCGGTTGGAACTGTTCGTTGCGTTCTTGATAAGCTGTAGGAATGTCTTGCGATTGCAGATAGGCCTGTAATACTGGCGTGATTTCCGGCGATTGCAGATCGGCAATTTCGTACCGTACCGGCGGATCGGCAAAATGTTGTTCTACGCCTTCTTGCCAGCCAGTGCGGTGTTTTTGTCCTCGGATCACTCCATCTTGGCCAAACTCTTGATAGTTGGTCCCTCTTTGGATACACCAGCGTTTTATCGCCTTATCCCGGTCAAAGGTCAGCTGAAGCCCTACTTCTAGATGAGAATAGAAGTTGGCCATTTCGTAATCCGCAGCTAGTAGCTCCAATACATCCAGTACCTCCGCATGAAATACCAATAAGCGCACTGCATGAGATTCAAGCTGGCGCTGTAGGTCTTGCAGGCTTTCCCAAATGAATCGCCAATGGCGGAGGTCATAATCTGAATGTTGTTCTAAACTGGGCTCAAAGCAGTAGAATAGAAAAACCGGCAAGCCTTCCTTAGCAGCAGTGGCTAGAGGCAAATGATCACGTAGGCGCAGATCACGTTTGAGCCAGATGAGATTGATTGCTTGTGCAGGCACTATGGAGGAACAGCTGAGCACGTAGCATGTTCATCCGTTTGAGCCAATAATTAGTTGATTAATCAACAATTATATTAATTTTTGTTTCTCAATTAATTTTATCCTATCTTCCGTTGTGAATTCAGAATAGCGCTCAATCTAATCTCTCTATCTCTTTACTTGCTGTTGCTGGTTTTCGTGAAATCATAGTTTCCTCCGAAGGTTTAAGCAGATTAGGTGAATTGGTTGAAAAAAGTGAGCTACTTCAAAAAGAAGCCTTTCCGTTTATATGAAAGAGCAATACAATATAATCAGTAATTAATGCTGCTAAGAGATATGGCTTCCAAATTGATCCACTACTATCCCCCAGGAAAGGATGATGAATGAGGGATCTGGTGTGCATGTTACTACATCTGTTGGTCAATTGAGTGTAATAGCAGAAAAGGCAGCCATAGCATGAAGTAAAAAGAGGCCACTGGTTTAACGTAAATGGTGGGCACAACCTTCAATTATAGTTGAAAGTAATTCAAGACGAGAATAGGATGTATTATACCTGATTTATTCCGCTACGCAACAATTGCAAACAGGGTCGGCTTATCAAAAGCCATCAATCTATTTTCTATTTTCTTCCAAAACGGCCAAAACAATCAAAATCAACACCACGGCACTCGCTATCCAAAACATGGTGCCCATTTTTTGTAGAAAAACGGCCTTGTAGAAAACGGCTCCGTAAAGTCCTCCCAGAATCGGCCCCACCACCGGTATCCAGGCGTAGCTCCAGTCGGAATCTCTTTTACCATGGATCGGTAAAATGAAATGAGCGATCCGCGGTGCCAGATCGCGGGCCGGATTGATCGCATAGCCAGTGGTTGCCCCCAATGACATGCCAATAGCAATAATCAGTGCTCCTACGACCAAGGGGTTCAGTCCTTCGGTAAATTCATTCGCTCCGATAAATAGTAAGCCCGTTACCAATATGAAGGTGCCAATGACTTCGCTGACTAGATTTGCCCAGGTCGAACGTATGGCTGGTCCAGTACAGAAGGCAGCCAATTTGGCGTCTTGGTCTTCCGTGGCCCGCCAGTGCGGAAGGTATTGAACCCAAACGATGGTAGCGCCGACAAATGCTCCGGCCATCTGCGCTAAAATGTAGCCTGCAACCTTGCTCCACGCAAAGGTCCCTGCCATTGCCATTCCTACAGTTACTGCGGGGTTAATATGAGCGCCACTGTATTGTCCAACGGCATAGATGGCCATGGTAACAGCAAGGCCCCATCCGACGGTGATGACGATCCAACCTGCGTTTTCTGCTTTACTCTTCTTTAAGACCACTGCTGCCACTACACCATTCCCCAAAATCATCAGTAGCATCGTACCCAGGAATTCTGCTAAAAGTGCCGACATCCTATAGTTTGTTTTTCGTTCTAAAGTTGCTTTGACTGATCTAAAAATAACTTTTTCGTACAGTTTTTCACCCCTTATTGCGGAGCAGATAAAAGGGGAAAACTGGAAAGGCCTGCTTAGTAGAACACTTCGTGAGGGCCGTGCTATCATCGCATTTTCCCAAACCGATCATTTCCGTACCTTCCCTAAATGGATGCACTATGGCTTAAAATCATCGAACAATCCATTGGCAAAGTTCAGCGCACTCGGGCCCTCAGTGGTGGCGATACTTCTAGTATTTATGAAGTTGAATTAAAGACCATCACTCTAATCACCAAGACCAATTCAGACGCCAATACACCAGTTTACTTCATGCGGAACGACTGGGGTTGGAAGCTTTGACCATGCATGCAGCTGTAGCCACCCCCGAAATACGGCTTTATAAAAAACACGAAGCTGGCGAGCTGTTGGTTATGCAACGCCTTCAAACTGGTGAGAAAACCAGTGCTGCCCTCCGCCAATTCGGCCGGCAATTGGCGCAATTGCACCAAATCCGGGTACCGCAATTTGGTTGGGAACAGGCCAACTACATTGGGAAGTTACCACAATCCAATACACCGAATTCTTCCTGGTCTTTATTCTACGCTCAAGAGCGCCTGCAACCGCAGATCCGCATGGCCGTTGATTCCAGGCTGTTACCATTAACTGATGCGCCCAGCATAGAACGGATTGAGCACGTTTGTGCAAACCTAATAGGTAACCCTCCAGCTAGTCCGATACATGGCGACTTGTGGGGCGGCAACTACATGATTGCTACCAATGGACAAGCTTACCTTATCGATCCATCCTTCTACCATGGCCACGGGGAGGTAGACCTGGCCATGAGTCGTCTTTTTGGCGGCTTTGGCGCTGCCTTCTATGAGGGGTATGATGAGATTATTTCGCCAGAAGCCGGGGCTGAAGCGCGTAGAGACCTTTATCAGTTGTATTATCTACTGGTGCACCTCAATATATTTGGCCGCTCGTATCTGAGTAGCGTCCAACAAATTTTGAACCGCTACTTCACCTAATCATAGTTCGGTACAATTGTGAATTCAAGCGTGATAGTATATTCAAACAATATTATAAAGCGGCGTTCACCTCCGGCTCACCTGAAAAGATACGGCCATGGGACCGAGGGAATGACTTTTTAGATGCTTTCTTAATATACTAAGGTTCTGATATAGGAACTGATCTAGAAAGGTTTTTGTACTGGATAGGAAAGCTATTATATAGTCACGAAATAAAGCGCTTACAGATTATGGAGAAGATCAAGAAATATAATCAAATCGTACTGGCGATTGGTGGTACGGTTGCATTAGTAACTTTGGCGGGGATCGGCTTATTCCTTTTGGTGGAAACTTGGCATTACTATTTTGATGATTATGATGATTCTCAATATGACATGAGCATTATTTCTGAGGAAGTTGCTGATAGCCTAGCAAATAATGAGCAGTTAAGAACGCAAGTAATAACATTTAGGAGTTTTGACCTTATTGATTCCGCTAAAGCCATTTACATATTACCAGTTACTCAGAAGAATCTGGGTGAAGCAGAGTACATAGATGAAGGTGCATTAGGATTAATGAATAGCAGATATACCGGAAGGAAGACCTCCAGGCGGATTTATGGAGGCACTAATTACAATAACCTAATTCTCTTTGGGCCAAATATTTCCGAACCCAAAATGCTTTTTGAGGAAAAAGTTAGTATCGATGGTTACCACTACCTAGAAGAACTTGGTTCTGGTTATGTTCTAATTATAGTTGCAGAGTCCGATTCAAATGGTGACGGGGTTCTCAATGGATATGACAATCAAAGCCTGTTCCTGTACGACATGCAAACTTCGTCCTTTATTGATATAGCGGAAGATGAACATACTAGCTTCGTCAATTTCGTAGATGGAGTAGATAGAACAGAGTTGATATTCCAATATGGATTAGATAGGAACAAAAACGGAGAGTTTGAAAGTAGTTATGAACCAAAAGTATATTATCGTCTAAATATAGAAGCTGGTAGAATGGAATTGCTGCTACCTAATGAGATGCTGGATAATTTGCAAGGTATTTTGGAGGGAAGTACCGATAATGAAGAGTAAATTGATGACTGTACCGATAAAGACCGCCTCGACCTCGCTATGATCTTTAACTTCTTGCACCATGAGACTTATTGGTCCAAAGGGCGCTCCAAGGCCGCCGTGGAGAGAAGTATCCAGCACTCGATTTGTTTCGGTGTTTATCTAGACGGACAGCAGCTTGGTTTTGCCAGAGTAGTGACCGACCGCGCCATCTTTGCCTGGCTCATGGATGTCTTCATCTTGCCAGAATTTCGGGGCTTAGGTGCGGGCAAGCAATTACTCCAAACTATCTTTGACCATCCCGAACTGAAGACTGTAAAAACCTGGGGACTAAAGACTTATGACACTCACAGCCTTTACAAACAGTTTGATTTTCAGCCCTTAAGCAGGCCCGAGGTGTTTATGGAACGCAGCAGTGACCAACAGGTATGACCCCATGAAATTACTCCAGTCCTGCCCGCCATTGTTGGGGGCTTTGGCCCAACCAGCGCTTGCAGGCTCGGGAAAAGGCGCTCGTTTCGCGGTAGCCCAAAAGATAGGCGATCTCGCTAACGCTTAACTCTGGGTTGCGCAAATAGCCTAGCGCAAAATCTTTACGCACTTCCTCCAATAGGTGCTTGTAGGACACGCCCTCTTCTTGTAATCGTCGTTGCAGGGTTCGTAAACTCAGATTCAAGTGCTGGGCCACTTGCTCTATCGAAGGAAAAGCCGGCTGGATCAACTGAACCATCGATTGCCGGACAACTGCAGCAAAGCCTTGATCTCGCCGCAGCTGAGCTGATCGCTCTTCGGCGTGTGCCACCAGTAAACGTAGGAGCTGATAATCGGCCGTTACAATGGGGGCCTCCACCTGCGAACGATGCAAGAGAATGGCAAACTCAGCTTGTTGAAACTGTACCGTTGTTCCAAATATCCGCTCGTATTCCCGGGTATCCGTTGGCGCAGGCCAAGGCAGGTGTACAGCAAAGGGTTGCTTGCGCTCTCGGGTAAGGTCGCGACACTCCCTTAAGGTGAAAGCGAGTACCCCTTCGGCGGTATGCCGGTAGGCCAGTGGCGACTCCTGCTCCCAAAGTGGATTCATGCGTAACTGGACCTTGTAGTACGTACCCGATTGCTGGAGGCTCATGGGCAGTTCACTACAGCCAAGATTGGCAAAGGTGCAGCAATACTCCAGAGCTTCCCGAACCGTTGCTGACGTCTGCGTGATCTGGCCAATCAGGCCCGAAGCCGCAAGTCCAAGCCCTTCGCCCATGTGCAGGCCAATGAAGGCATCATTAGTCATCTCCACTGCCTCCACCACCACACGACTATACGCTTGTCGATCAATGGTACTATCTGGCTGGCTGAGAAACTCCTCCGTATGACCACTGAGCGCAATTAGCGCCTGATAGTCTGCCCCTTGCTTACGCGCAAAGTCTGCCACATTGAGTACAAATCTTCCATTAAAAGCCATGCTTAAAGGTAGCCAAAATCCTATTTGGCGTGAAATGTCAACACCTTGGCGCTACCTGACAAGTCTTCACTGCTCTCCCACCCTAACTTTGCGGTATACAAAACAAGAACATGAAATCGATCAGCACAGAAATCACCATTAATGCGCCAGTAGAGCAAGTGTGGGCGGTACTTACCAATTTCTCCGAATATCCACAGTGGAACCCTTTCATCCAATCGATCAGTGGTGAGGCTAAGGAAGGGAGCCAACTAGAAGCAAACATTCAGCCTCCTGGTCAATCTGCGATGACCTTTCGCCCAACGGTTTTGCGCGCCGAAGAGAATCAGGAATTTCGCTGGTTGGGCAAACTGTTGATCAAAGGAATCTTCGATGGTGAGCATTACTTTCTGCTCACCGCTATCGACGAAAGAACTACCCAGTTTGAGCACGGAGAACACTTCCGAGGGCTACTCTCCAGCTTGATTTTGACGCAGATTGCTGCAAATACCGTAGCCGGGTTTGAAGCAATGAATGAAGCCTTGAAAACTAGAGCAGAAGCGCTTTCGTAACTACCCCGGTTTCGCGGAATTCATTCCGCAGTGGGAATTGCAAGCGGAATGAATTCCGCGAAACCACAAATGGGACGAATTAAATTTAAAAGCCATCATCATGAATAGCGTACAAAATCAACCACTGCGCCGTGCCATACTGGCCAATGCCGCCTTTAGCACATTCTGCGGATTAGCCCTCACTGCTGTTCCTGCCTGGATAGCACAACACATGGGTATTTCCACGCCACTAATTCTCCGGCTAATTGGCATTGGCTTGCTAATCTTTGTAGTTAGCCTGGTCTACACGGCTACCCGTCCGGAGATTAGTAGACAGCAGGTTCAAGTCATCATTGCTCAGGACCTGCTTTGGGTCATGGGAAGCATAGTCTTGTTGATTATACGCCCTTTTGGCCTGAGTACCGTTGGACTCTGGGCAGTTGATGTTGTAGCAATAATGGTGGCCGTATTTGCCTATTGGCAGTACCGACACCTCCCTTAACCAAACTTAAATGATTCCGGCCACCAGGAAACCCAGATAGGTTCCTAAACCAGAGCCCAGCGTACCTACCAAAATAGAAGGTAAGATGAGATCCGTACGCTTCAAACTTTTGGCCAAAGCCATAGCCGAGGAGGCGCCGCCAATATTGGCCTGGCTGGCTATGGCTACCACATCCCAATCTTGCTTCAGCATTCCCCCTAGAAGGAAGATGAGTAGACCATGGATAGCGACAATGCTGGTGGTAAAGATGGCAATAACTATCGCCAGCTCACCAATTTGCCCCAAGGCACCCAGTTCGCAGAAAGCGCCAATGACCGCCAGGAACAGATAGATAGAAAACAAGCCCAAGAGCTTGGCTCCGCTGAGTTGTTGGACAATCGTGAATTGTGCCAAGATCAGGGCAATCGTGGTGAGAATAAGAATAGAAGGGACAGGATAGCCCCATGTGGCAAAGATCTCCGCTAGCCAATCGGATACAAACAAAGTACCAGCACCTAGGGCCAGCAACCAGCCCATGTGCATAGGATCAAGGGTCTCATCTTCGCGCTCAATTTCTCGCAATTCTGCCTCCGTTAGTTTACTCATACCCTCGCCTGTTGCCCTGGGAAACCAGCCTTGGAGGAGCTTGGGCAGCAAAAGGGTAGCAATCATCCAGATCGCCGTAAGAATGTTATCCACTGCTACGGTTCCGGCGTAGAGGTTACCTTCATCTGTAATTCCATAATGTAGGGCAATCGCATTGAAATTGACGCTTCCCCCCGTGTACGTGCCCGTCATCATTCCCGCTAGGGCTTTATAACTATCCCCCAAGGCACTGGCGCCACCAATGATTTGTACTGCAACTAAGGCCGCAATAGCCGTAGCAGCCGAACCGATCAAAAACATGATCAACATGGGTAGTCCAGCCTGTTTCAATTGACTCAAATTCACCCCTAAGAGCAGATAGAATATAGAAATAGGGGCCACGTACTTGAAGATGCCGCTGTACAAGGGCGAACTATCCGAAGCAGAAGGAATAATCCCCAGGTTAGCAACGACTGCCGTGATGAGAATCACCAGCAGCGTAGTGCCTAAATAGCGAAGTTTGGTGTGCCGATTAAGCCATTCACTGAGGACAATATTGAGCGCCAAAATGGCCAGTATAGCGAGCGGAGCTTGCATAGTGTGAGATTGTTAGCCCGCTAATATGGTGAAAACTATGATGACACTTCTCTGTTTCGCGGAATTCATTCCGCTGTGGAGAATGTTAGCGGAATGAATTTTGAGCGACAAATAGCGCGACTGCCCTGGCAGGAGCACGACGCCAGGATGGCGTAAGGGCTAGGGGTAGTAGGGCCGACCAGTGGGAGCGCCCGGATGACCCGACGCTGCCCCGCTCCTATAGCGGGGTAAAGCGGAGCCCAATAGATGCCAATACACACCTCGATGTAGGTATCGACGACGGAATAACTTCCGTGAAACCAGATTTATCACCTCAATACCCCAGCAAACTCAACATAGCCTCTGGACTCTGCTCATCCCGGTAGATGGTAGACACCAAATTGCCCTGCTTATCTCGATCAATCAGGATGTGCTTGGGTGCCGGGATCAGGCAATGTTTAACTCCGCCGTAGCCAGAGATGCTGTCCTGATAAGCTCCCGTGTGGAAAAAGCCCAAATAGAGTGGTTCTTTGTCCTTACCGTTGATGGTGGGTAGATAGACCTGGCTTTCGTGAATTTCAGAATTGTAATAATCTGAGTTATCGCAAGTCAAACCACCGATGTTGACGCGGCGGTACTCATTGTCCCATTTATTGATGGGTAGTAAGACGAAGCGTTCGCCAATTCCCCAGGCGTCGGGTAAGCTGGTCATGAGCGAGCCGTCAATCATGTACCACATCTCTGAGTCGTTCTGTTGCTTTTGCGCCAATACACTGAACACGGTAGCGGTACTCTCCCCTACTGTGTACTTGCCAAACTCGGTGAAGATATCTGGCTCGGGCACATCGGCTTCTTCGCAGGCCACGAGGATATTATTGACAATCTCCCGGACCATATATTTGTAGTCAAACTCAAAACCCAGGCTATTGCGAATCGGCATACCACCACCGATATTGATGGCGTGCAACTCCTCGTTGTGTTGCCAAAGCTCGCAATAGATTTTGATCGCTTTGCGCAACTCTCCCCAGTAGTAGAGGCTGTCCTTGATACCTGTATCCACAAAGAAGTGCAGCAGCTTGAGCTTAAACTTGGGGTTGTTCTTTACTTTTTCTTCGTAAAAAGGTACCACTTCCGCCGCGCGGATACCTAGGCGAGAGGTGTAGAATTCGAAGTTAGGTTCTTCCTCGGTGGCTACGCGAATCCCCAGATTGCACTTCCCCTCCACGTGTGCAGCGTAGTAGTCGACTTCCTCCTGGTTATCACAAACGGGAATGACATTGACGAAACCGTCGTTAATCAGGTCCACAATGCGCTTGAGATAGTTCTCTGGCTTGAAGCCGTTGCAGATTACCGTGATATTTTTATCAATCTTACCTGATTCGTACAAACGACGAACCAAGTCAATATCGAAAGCGGAAGACGTCTCTAAATTGGCCTTATGATCCAAAACTTCGTCCAGCACATAGCTAAAATGATTGCTCTTGGTGCAGTAGCAGTAGTGGTATTTACCAGCGTAGCCCAAAGAACGCATGGCTCTCGTAAATAGATTCCGAGCACGCTTGATCTGCGTACCAATTTTGGGCAAGTAGGTCACCTTAAACGGTGTACCGTACTTCTCAATGAGGTGAATCAGCGGAATTCCGTGGAACTCCAGATAGCCATCTTCGAATTCAAATCCCTCCTGTGGAAAGTAGAAGGTTTGATCGATTAGGTCAGCATATTTATTGGCCACGGGCAGGCTAGTCTAAAGCGTGAAACCATCAGTTATCAATAGCGCGGCAAAAGTACAGGGAAAAATGATATTCGCCGATACAAACTTTCGCCTTCGCGGGGATTATTTTATGTTTGCTAACAAAAGAAACAATAGATGGATCAATTGGATGCGCTAAATCAGGTGGCTGAGTTCCACCGAACCTTTAAACACCCCATTGAAGAGAAGCCGATCATCCCTGCCCCAGAGCGTTGTCGTTTGCGGGTAGCCTTACTACGAGAAGAGTTACAAGAGCTGGAAGATGCCATTGCGCAGAACGACTTGGTTGAAGTAGCGGATGCCTTGTGTGATATTCAATATGTCCTTTCCGGAGCCGTTTTGGAGTTCGGATTGGGAGAACAGTTTCGCACGCTATTTGACGAGGTGCAACGCTCCAACATGAGTAAAACTTGTAGTTCGGAAGCAGAAGCAGAAGCCACCGCAGAGCACTACCGTAACAAAGGAACGGAATGCTACATCGAACAATCAGGCGAGCACTGGCTGGTGTACCGTACGGGAGACAAGAAGACGCTCAAGTCGATCAACTACTCTCCCGCTGACCTCAAAGGCTTGCTCTCTTAATCATCAAGTATCCGGACTAATATCTTTTGATCCAATTACTTGCAAAAAGCAGTTTGCTTGAATCAACCCACCACTGCCGCCCCTACCGTTTTATTTCTCGACCCAACGGAACCAATCCTTTGGGAGCGCCTCAGCGCCCTAGGCTACGATTGCCAGGATTTGCGCCAGGCGGATCAGGAAGAGGTATTCGCTCACTTGCCTAGCGCTACGGGAGTTGTTATCCGAAGTCGTTTCAAGGTCAACAAAGCATTCCTTGATCAAGGATCGCAATTGGCTTTTGTAGCCCGCTCAGGAGTTGGTACCGAGCACATTGACTTGGAATACGCAGCCGAACGTGGCATCCAAGTCTTCACCTCGCCCGAGGGCAGCCGCGACACCGTTGGTGAGCATACGTTAGGACTCCTGTTGATGCTCATGAATAATCTAGCCCGCGCTGACCACCAAGTCAGGCGAGGCGAATGGATTAGAGTGGGCAATCGGGGCTATGAGATCAAAGGTAAAACGGTGGGCATCATTGGCTACGGTAATATGGGACAGGCTTTCGCCCAACGCTTACAAGGTTTTGATTGTACAGTTATTGCTTACGATAAGTACAAGGACAATTACGGCAATCAATTTGCGGAAGCAGTAAGCCTAGCAGAATTACAAAGTCGGGCTGATATTGTGAGTTTGCACATTCCCTACGAAGCTGCTAATCATCATCTGGTCGACGCAGCCTACTTAAGTGGCTTTACTAAACCGATTTGGTTGGTAAACACCGCTCGCGGTCTGGTCGTCAAAACAGCAGACTTGGTTACAGCTCTAGAGAACGGTCGTGTACTCGGAGCGGCTTTAGATGTGATTGAATACGAAGATCAGTCCTTTGTGCACTTGGATCCGAAGCAACAGCCGCCCGCCTTCCAGACCTTGCTTAACCTGCCCAATGTGGTACTTAACCCACACATTGCTGGCTGGTCTTACGAGGCAGAAGAGGGTCACTCCAGAACTTTGGCCGATAAAATTGAAGCCGCATTTCATTCTACCACAGCAAATACACCCACATGAGCAGAACATTCAACTGGGGCATTATAGGACCGGGTAAAATAGCCCATAAGTTCGCTCAAGACCTAGAACAAATCCCCGGAGCAAAACTCTTTGCGGTAGCAGGACGAAACCAGGAACGCGCTCAGCGGTTTGCTGAAGTCTATAACGCACCACACGCTTTTGATGAGGTAGCGCAACTCTTGGCCTTAGCTGACTTAGATGTGGTGTACATTGCTACTCCACACACCAATCATCTAGCAGCTACGCTGGCTTGCCTAAAAGCAGGTAAAGCAGTCTTGTGTGAGAAGCCCTGGGCGATGAACAGCAAAGAGGCGCAGCAAATGGCCCAAGTCGCTAAAGAAAAGCAGGTCTTCCTGATGGAGGCGATCTGGACGCGTTTTCTGCCTACCACCAGAAAAATTCTGGACATCATTGCTGAAGGTACTATTGGAGAAATAGAAAGTATCCAAGCCGATTTTGGTTTCCGGGTGCTCGAACCAGATCCACAGAGTAGGCTCTTCAATCCAGCACTGGGTGGAGGTTCCCTATTGGACATCGGACTTTATCCCGTTTTCCTTGCCCAGCTACTTTTGGGTACGCCCACCAATGTTCACGCGCACGCTCGCCTGGCCAGCACCGGCATAGATACTGAATGCAACATCATCCTTGACTACAATGGCCAGCAAGTAGCCAATCTGCACAGCACCTTTGCGGCCAATACTAAAACAGAAGCTTTCATACACGGAAGCAAGGGCAGCATTCATTGGCACACCCGCTGGCACGAGCCCACGCATTTTAGTGTTCTCCTACCGGAAAAAGGGCCCGAAAACTACTTCTTTGATTACGATAGTAATGGCTATAGCTACGAAGCACAGCGGGTACAGGAGTGTTTAACAGAAGGCCTGTTGGAATGCCCAGAGTTGCCGTTGCGTTTTAGCTTAGATATGACTGCCCTTTTGGACCGTATTCGTGCTGCGGCGGGAATCCATTATCCACAGGATCGGTTTTAGATTACAAATGCTGCCACCATCAACATTGGGTGTACAGACGCATTGCAATGCGTCTCTACTAGCAATAACCCTTTTCATGAAAATGCAATATCAAATCGTTCTCTTTCTCACCTTATTCGCTTTACCGCCGGCAATTTTTGCCCAAGGCAGTACTAACGGACAAGGTGGTAACTTCACCCAACAGCACCTCTGCCTACCCGAGAGCCAACGCAACGAAATCAAACAACAGCTGGCCGAAAATATCCGCCTACTTGGCTTGGATGAAACCAATACCGGCCGTGCGGTTGATGATCTGAAATTTCCACTGCGGGCAGCGGCCGCCATTCCTGGTTATTTCAATTATTGGTCGGTTTCTGGCTATGTCGATCATAACGCTTCCAGCGGTATCCAGGACTACAATTGCCAAAACCAGACTTACGATGGACATCGTGGCAGTGATTACTTTACTTTTCCGTTTTCCTTTTATCTCTACAACAATGATCTAGTTGAGGTCATTGCCTCTGCACCAGGTACCATCATCTCCAAGCAAGATGGCAATAGCGATGTCAACTGCTCTCCTAACGGAAGCTGGAATGCGGTCTACGTCAGACACGCGGATGGCTCAGTGATGTGGTACGGTCACCTGAAGAATGGAAGCTTAACTAGCAAAAATATAGGAGCTACCGTAGAAGAAGGAGAATACCTCGGCATACTGGCCAGCTCTGGTTTTTCCAACGGCCCACACCTGCACATTGAATATTATCACGAAAACGGTAATCTGCTCGATCCTTACCAAGGCAGCTGTAATGACCTGAATAGTAGCTCAATGTGGGATGTACAGCCCTTGCATATCAACCCCAAGGTAAACGCCGTGCTCACCCACAGCTTCATCCCTAACCTCGACTGTGGACTTAATGTAGAATCGGTCAACTTTATCAATGAATTCTACGCCGGCGATCGAACCGTAGTTGCGATCTACCTGACCGACTACTTAGCAGCAATGGTGGCCAATACACGAATCCTGAGACCAGATGGCTCGCAATTTGATGCCTTCAACACCTTCAATACCCAAAACAGCTACGACTGGTTCTGGAATTCTAGATCATACTGGTTGAACGAAGATGATCCTGAAGGCGAATGGACGGTAGAGTGTACCTTCAATGGCGTCACTTATACCCATACCTTTCAGTTTCAGCATGAGGTCACAAATGTAGAAGAGACCAGACAGGATGAGCTTTCGATTTTCCCCAATCCCAGTCAGGATGAAATTATCATTAGCGGTAGCAATTGGCAAAACCAACCTTATCGGCTGATCAATACCCTGGGACAGGAAGTGGAGCGTGGGGTATTGAGTCAGCAGGAGCTAGGGGTTGCTCACTTGGCAAACGGTCTATACTATTTACTCATCGGAGCCGAGGAAAGCTTGCAAGTCAAAAAGATCATCAAAGACTAGCTCGGGTACTAACGATAGCATTAGGCTCCTTTTCCTTCCAGTGATTCTCCACAATAGGGGCAGAATTTGAACTCCTTGGCTTTCTTTTCTTGTTTGGCGGCAGCCTGGGCTTTTTGCTCGTTTTTCTCTTCGATCTTTTCAATAAAGCCCGCACTGAGAATCCCCGTAGGAAGCGCAACCAGGCCAATGCCCAGAATGGCGATCACCCCGCTGATCAACTTTCCCCAGCCCGTAACCGGAAACACATCACCGTAGCCCACCGTAGTGAGCGTCGCCACGGACCACCAAAAGGTCGAAATGATATCGGGGAACTTATCAGGTTGCACATCACTCTCTAAATAGTACATGATCGTGGAAGACATGAGCAGCATGAGAAACATGACAAAGAGGGTAATGCCCAGTTCGTTGCGCTTCTCGAAGAATACCCGGGTAAATAACGAAAGTGCCTTGGTATAACGGTTCAGCTTGAAGATACGTAGCAAACGAATGATCCGAAGAATACGAATGAAGCGTAGATCAAACTTAAAGAAGAAGGGTAAGTAAAACGGCAATACCGCCAACAGATCAATAATACCTATAGGGGACATTGCAAATTGCCAGCGTGCTCGCCAGGGAGATACCTCCGTATACTTCAGGTCAGCCGTCCACATCCGGAGGATATACTCCGTACTGAACACGATTACCGTGAGAATTTCAAAGGCGTTAAAAAACCACTGGTACTTCCCGCGCAACGGCTGGAAGGATTCCAGAATGATGGCAATAACACTCAACCAAATCAGGCCCGCAATAGACAAGTGAAAGAACCGATTCCAAGGCGACTTCCTACGGCCCTCTTCGTCGATCAGAAAGAAAATGCGTTGTTTGAGGCTCATAGTGGAAATACGGCTTGAGGTTTTAGAGAATCGTAGGCGCTGTGGTAGTGGATGCGCAGCACAGTAGCACTCCAATTGGTTCGGCAGGGTTCATCCTGATGCGCTAGTTATCTGGCGGCATAAATACCGCGGAACTATTAACAGTAAAGTGGGGCAGTCAATCTGCAAAATTGAACACCACAATAAGGAACAAGGCGAGATGAAACGCCTGAAATCATGATTGTATCGGACATCACCTGAACCAAGCCAGACCACTTACACTTTCATTGCCACTTTCACTTTAAACCCTACTCTACCTTCTCCCAATCCATCGTCCGCTTCACCGCTTTCTGCCAGCCATTATACAGTTTGCTCCGTTCGGCATCATCCATTTTGGGCTCGAAACGGGCTTCTAATTGCCACTTAGAAGAGAGGTCAGAATGCTGCCAATAGCCTACCGCCAGGCCAGCTAAATAAGCCGCTCCCAGAGCAGTGGTTTCAATAATACTGGGCCGTTCTACTGGCACCTCCAGCATATCGGATTGGAACTGCATCAACAGGTTATTCGCACTGGCACCACCATCTACTTTCAGGGTAGTAAGGGCTTGGCCGGCATCGTTCTCCATGGCATCCAGTACATCCTTGGTTTGGTAGGCCAAGGATTCCAGAGTGGCCCGTATCAAGTGGCTTTTATCAGTACCTCGGGTCAGACCAAATATGGCACCACGGGCGTACATGTCCCAGTAGGGGGCGCCCAGGCCAGCGAAGGCAGGTACCACATACACACCGTCCGAGCTCTTATTCTTCATGGCGTAGTACTCAGAATCGGGCGCATCATCAATAAGTTTCAAGCCATCACGCAACCACTGGATAGCCGCTCCAGCAATGAATACACTACCTTCCAGGGCGTAAGTCACTTTCCCATCCAGTCCCCAGGCAATTGTTGTCAACAGGCCGTTTTTGGAATGAACCAGTTTCTCCCCAGTATTCATAAGCATAAAGCAACCAGTACCGTAGGTATTCTTAGCCATACCCGGCGAATGGCAGATTTGCCCAAATAAGGCCGCCTGCTGATCACCAGCGATACCAGCAATAGAAATCGAGGTGCCAAATAATGCTTCAGCAGTATCGCCGAAATGGCCACTTGATGGTTTCACTTCCGGTAGCATCGCTTTTGGCACCTCCAGAACTTCCAGCAGATGATCATCCCAACTTAGATTCTGGATATTATAAAGCATGGTCCGAGAAGCGTTGGTATAATCGGTGACGTGGACCTGGCCACCAGTCAGCTTATATACGAGCCAACTATCGATGGTCCCAAAGCACAACTCCCCTCTTTCAGCGCGTTCGCGAGCTCCTTCCACCTCATTAAGAAGCCACCGGGCTTTTGTGCCGCTGAAGTAAGCATCCACCACCAGGCCCGTATTCTCACGGATATATTCGGTATGTCCGGCTGCGGTTAATTTATCACAGAAGGAGGCAGTCCGGCGGTCTTGCCAGACGATAGCGTTATGGATGGGTTCTCCCGTAGCTCGGTCCCAGATCAGCGTTGTCTCTCGCTGATTGGTGATCCCGATTCCGGCAATTTGTGTTGCTGCGACATCAGCCTTACGCAAGACGGCCCGCGCCACACTGAGTTGGGTATCCCATATCTCGGTTGCATCGTGTTCCACCCAGCCGGGTTGGGGAAAAATCTGGGTAAACTCTTGCTGAGAAACGGCAATGATTTTCCCTTCCTTATCAAAGAGAATGGCTCGAGAACTGGTAGTACCCTGATCAAGGGCAAGGATATATTTTTCCACAGCTGACAACTATTTATCGATTTAGAACTTTAGTATTAGGTGTTCGAAAATGAGGCGTGAGAGACCAAAAATAGAATTCTGAGACCAACTGACCAAAAATTCCCACCCACCTGGTATGAAGATCCATCGCATTCCCTTCCCTGAAGTTGATCAATTGTCGGCCCGAGATGTGGCTTACGCCACCCAAGACGAGCGTTTGCGACCATTTTATAAGTATCCGGCTAAGCTGGAAGCCTTCGAGCAAGTAATCGCCGATAAATCAAAAGAAACCATTGACCGTGCCCAACTGGTGCAGAGTTTACTGGAGCAATACCAGGGCCTTGCTCCATCAGAATTGGCTACGGCGCAGATCAATAAACTGGCGGATGATAACACCTTCACGGTCATCACCGCGCATCAACCCAGCTTGTTTACCGGTCCTTTGTACTTTATCATCAAGATTTGTTCGACCATTAACCTGGCTCGGCTGCTGCAAAAGCAGTATCCGGATTATCATTTCATCCCCGTGTTTATTACCGGCGGTGAGGACCATGATTTTGAAGAGGTGAATCACCTGCATTTGTTTGGTAAAACCATCAGCTGGGATAGTGGCGAAAGTGGAGCCGTGGGTGCAATGGGGACTGAAACGCTAAGTGAGCCGCTAGCACAGCTCAAGGAAATCCTAGGTTCCTCGGAACGTGCGCAGGAGGTATTTACAGAACTGGAAGGTGCCTACACCCGCCACGGAAAGTACGGTTTAGCTACCGTCGATTATGTCCATACCCTTTTTACGGAAGAAGGTTTAGTGGTCATTGACATGAGTCGACCAGCTCTGAAGAAGCTGTTTGTCCCCATTATGCGGGAGGAATTACTGGAGCAGCCATCCCAGGCTTACGTAGAAAAGGCACAGCAAGCGCTGGAAGAAGCTGGCTTTTCTGGACAAGCACACGCTCGTGAAATCAACCTGTTCTACCTGCGGGATGGATTTCGCGAACGGATTGAGCAGACCGAACAAGGTTTCCAAGTTCTCAATACCGATTATCGATTCACACGTGATGAAATCATTGCGGAACTGGAAGCTCATCCCGAGCGCTTTAGTCCCAATGTGATTATGCGGCCCCTCTATCAAGAAAGAGTAATGCCCAACCTCGCCTACATCGGTGGCGGCGGAGAACTCGCTTACTGGTTAGAACGCAAGGAGCAGTTTGCCCACTTCGGCATTAACTTTCCAATGCTGATCCGACGCAATTCTCTGCTTTGGTTGGATAAAGGAACGGTAAAGCGCATGAATAAACTGGAGCTAGCGGTAAAAGATCTGTTTACGGAGACGGAAGCACTCCTGAAGCAGTTTGTCAAGTCTCAAAGTGATAATGAGCTGACCATTGCCGATGAGAAGGCACAGCTCCAAGGACTATTTGACAGCATCGCCAGCAAAGCGCGCGAGATTGACCCTACCCTAGCTAAGGCAATCGAAGCAGAATATACCCGCCAGGCCAAGAGCGTGGAGAATCTGGAAGGCCGACTCATGCGTGCCGAAAAACAAAAACACGAAACGGCACTCAATCAAATCCGGAATCTAAAAGACAAGCTATTCCCCAACAACGGTTTGCAGGAACGCTACGATAACTTTCTCGGCTTTTACGTCCGTCAAGGGCGTGGTTTCATCAAGACCTTAATCGAAGAACTCAATCCTTTGGAGGAAGGCTTTGTGGTAATGCAAGAAGACTAGTGAACTGTACCTCAATATGCGCTAAGTTCCTTTTCGTAAATCGTCAACTGTTCGCTGTTCCAAGGAGAAATACCGCAGTCGATGCCTGGCATCTGCTCCAATCGGGCATTGACTTTCGATTCCTATTTTGACTGTTTCCATAGGAGGCATCTTAGAGAAGCGCGCCATGTAGTATTCATTCCCATCGCTAGACCAGTGCATTGCGTAAAGGTCTCCCTTACGGATAAGCCGTAGCCAACGATTTGATTGATTCTCTAACACTGACCATTGGCATCATCGGATACTTCTCTGGTTACCACCGAGACCACACCGGAGCCACAAGCTCGTTTCTCCTCCTGTTTTTGACAGACAAGTGCATAATCAGGCTTGCCCAAGCTGGTTTATGAACTTATTTATTCTACAAATGTTGAAGAAACCCAAAACCAGTGCGGATGTACGCATTGCCAGTCCATGATAAAATAGTAATCATCCGGGCGGCTTGCGCGTCCCGCAGCAAAGCCCGACAATATGAGAATTCTTCCGTTATTGATCCTATTTCTTGCGTATAGCTGTAGTCCTCCCAACAGTCAAACGCCTATATCCACCTCCGTTGAATTGGCTTCAGTCTCCTATGAGGAGGCAAAGTCATCACATCAAATTAGTACCGTACCGAAAATCGCTAGCAACCGCTATATCACCGGTGCAGCGTATTTGGATGTAACGCTATTGAACTGGACACAAACGGCCGGCCAAGTACAATTACTAGCCCGCATTCGCTGGGATGCCTCTTGGCGAGACGCGGAAAACTATGATGCAGCCTGGATATTCAGCAAAATTCAGGATACGGAGGGTCGTTGGCATCATGCCTCGGTCATTGCAGAAAGCTACCGCCTGCAAGAAAGCCGAACGGAGAAGAACACCCAACCTGCGTTTGAACTTCCAGAGGATCAAACTGGTGTGTTCATCTATCGGGCGGAGCAAAGCCAAGGTGATAATGACTGGACGGTCAGCATGGCACTGGAGGTTCCAGAGGCAATCTCGGTGCAGGCCCTAAAATGCCTGGGTTTAGAAATGGTCTTAGTGCCTACCGCAGCTTTTGAGTTGGGCACCCTGAAAAGCATCAGTGAACGCCGGGAAGTCTTAACGCCGGGCGCCGGAGGAGCGCCCTACAATCCGTTTTTTACTTACGCCCAAGCGGAAAAAGACAAGTACGGCGGCGTCTATTCCGTCGACTCCGAACAAGCAATTGACATTGGTCCTGCGGAGGGAAATCTCTTTTGGATCGATGCCAAAATACGTGGCGCCAATACCTTTTCCGGCCGACCGGAAGGACGACTCGAAAACACCTTTCCCAAAGGTTATCAAGGCTTCTATCAAATGAAGTATGAGCTATCCCAGGCCCAGTACTGTGATTTTTTGAACACCCTCTCACCCCTGCAACAGCAAGCGCGTTCGATTGTCAATGAAACGGAATATCAGCGTCCCATTCAGGACTACCGTAACGCGATCGTCTTACGGGATGGCATATATGAGACAGACCGGCCACACCGGCCCTGCAATTTCGTGTCTTGGCTAGATGGACAGGCTTACGCCGACTGGGCAGGCCTACGTCATATGACCGAGCTGGAATTTGAAAAAGCTTGCCGGGGTCCGGAGCCAGCAGTCTACCGGGAATACGTGTGGGGAGCCAACGAAATGTCTAAGTCCGCCAACATGCAGTTCAGTACCACGCTCTACGCCAACACCGGTGAACTTGCCAGTGCAGAACTTGGTGAAGAGTTTACAGACGGTAACGTTCACGCTAATATGTTCTCCTATTTCAATATCGACGACGTGTGCGTACCCGGTGCTCCCTTTTATGACCCCAAATGCGATGGTTGCCGGGGCATTAGCGGTGGAGATGGTGGCCGGGGGCCCTTGCGCATGGGCATCTTTGGTAGCAGCTCAGAGGGAGACCGCATACGGGCCGGCGCCACTTACTACGGCGCGATGGATATGGGAGGTAACTTACAGGAACCCGTCGTTACGGTAGGTCACCCCAATGGCCGTCGCTTTGCCGGTAGCCACGGTGACGGGGAGTTGGATAAGAACGGACAAGCCACCAATACCGACTGGCAAACAATAGACGACGAATACGCTTTCGGTGGTCGTGGTGGCTGTTGGCAGTTCCATGAAAACCACGCCCGGACCGCAGACCGTTTTAAGGGGCTGCGCACTAAGCCCAATCGACGAGCTTCGCACATTGGCTTCCGTGGCGTACGCACGCAAGAAGGTAGCTAGTAGCAGATTCTATTATTTCACACGCACAACCTCTAAGACAATGAAGATTTCCAGTTGGAGCCTATCGTTGGGTTTAAGCCTCATTTCTCTTCCAACCCTAACTCAAACCACAGATACCCTCCTCACCTACTACCCCGGCACAGAACAGCGCTGGGAAAAGGTGTATACCGATGGACAAAAGACGGCCGAAAACATCTACTACGCTAGCGAGGCTCCCTGGATGACGGTCCAGTATGATGCGCAGGAAAAGGAAGCTTGGAAATGGTATTACGATAACGGCCAGCCTTACTTTCAAGCCACTATCGTAGATGATCAGCTACAGGGCCGCTACCGTATCTGGTACGAAGATGGGCAAGTAGCTGAAGACCTCTACTTTACAGACAATATCGAGAATGGCCCTGCTATCTTCTACCATCCAAATGGGCAAGTAGCCATGCAAGGACAGTATCTAGACGGCGAAATGGTTGGTGATTGGTTGTTTTTTGACGAAAACGGTATGCCCCCCAACGGTGACTGGAGTTGGCCCTTCGCTGCTTCTATGGAACATATACGAGTCAAGGGTCAGTTCACCAATGGGTTACCGAGCGGTACGTGGACGTATTGGGCCACAGCTAACCAAGGGCTAGCTAGCCAGAAAGTATTTCAGCGGGTTTATGATTAGGTACTAACTCGTCATGATTAGAATGACCGGAGAGATGGACACGTAGGGCTTCCCACCTCTCCGATCTATTGCTAGCGAACCACCGTTACATCACCAGACAACAGCACCTGCTCTCCAGTCACTAACTCCAGAAGGATAGTGTAAACGTAGACTCCAGGATTGACCGCCTGCCCACGGAATCGACCATCCCAAAAGCGGAGGTTGGTGGGGTCCAAATCGTAATCTTCGTAGACCGCAGCACCCCAGCGATCAAATATTTGCACTTCAGGGACCGCTACCACAAAGTCGGTAATGAAAAAGGCGAAATCATCGTTGGCCCCATCGCCATTAGGGCTGAACACATTGGGCACGTACACGTAATCTGGAATCTTGACAAAGATGGGTATGGCAAAGCTACGCTCACAGCCGCGCTCATCGACAAAGCGCATGCGAACCACTTCTGACTCAGTTGGACTCATGAAGATTTCCGTACAATCATCTTCGAAAATTCGAACACACTCAAAGGAGTTTTGGGTGGTCCATGTGATTTCATTGTTCAAGAACAGCTGGCTCTCTGGGGTGACCTGAATATCCAATATCAAATTATCTCCGTACTCCAGATTACGCGGTGATTCATCAACAAAAATATCATAAGGCGGCTCGACCAGAAAGTCAAACTCGGCGATCGGCACCTCGCAACCATTGGGCTCTTGATAGCTAAAGGCATAGCTGCCCGGTGGTAGATTGTTTACGATACCAGTAGTCCCAAAGTCCACACGTTCACCATTGAGCAAGTAACTCACTTCCGTAGAGAAAGGAGACACCAGCGCCAGCTGGAATTCGTCCCAACTACAGTTGGTTACATCAGTCGTGAAGTCCACCGCCAGCGGAACGTAATCGGGAACAATAAAGACCTCTTCTACTTGACAAGCATTGGCATCCGTGACCTCAAGCGTGTAAGTACCAGCTGCTAACTGAGAAAGCTCTGGCGTAGCGGCACCTGTATTCCAATTGTAAGAATAGGGCGCTGTACCACCAGAAACCTCCGACGTAATAGTCCCATCGGTGATCTGTACGCAACTAACCGGACTGACTTCGCCCACCAGCAATAGTTCCGGAGGAGACTGCACATTTAAATCAGATAGGCTTACGGTGTTTCCATTAGCGTCATCGATAGTAACGGTGTACGTATCACTACAAAGGTTGATAGCGGCCAGCCCCGTTTGCCCATCCGACCAGATGATATTGTAGGGTGGTTCACCACCAGTGACACTCAATGCGATCTCGCCCGTACAATCGCCAAAGCAGGGATTGTCGGTAATTTCAAAACTTACTTCCAGCGCCGGTGGCGTAGGCAAAATTGTGCTAAGCACTAGGGTGCAACCGTTGTCATCCGTTACCGTGAGGGTGTATGGTCCGGGAGCAAGATTTGTGATTGTGCTCCCACTGTCGCCATTCGACCACGCAAAAGTATACGGAGGGGTGCCACCAGTGGCGATGGCAGAGATGGTACCATCGTTTTGTCCAGTGGTAGGGCCTTCCTCCAGGGTAAACTCAGCTTCCAGAACAAGAGGCTCGGTAATTTCTAGTTGACCCGCTTGCGTGCAGCCATTGGCATCGCTGAGCAGGAAGGTATAACTACCGGCCGCAAGATCAACCGCTAAAGCAGTATCGCCGCTGCTCCAGGCAATAGTGTAGGGCAGGGTTCCACCAGCAGGTGTTACGGTAGCAGATCCCAATTCTCCAAAACAAGGAGCGGGATTGGTCGCAGACGTGAAGCTAAAGACTGGTGGTTCATCCAGAACAAAAGTCTCTATCAACTCACAGCCCAGCGCATCTGTAATAGTTGCGGTATAGCTACCAGCGGTGAGGTTTTGTAGGCTAGCCCCAGTCTCGCCCGTAGACCAAGCGATAGAATAGGGCTCAGTTCCGACACTGGGGATAAGCTCAATGCTACCACTGTTGGTACTGTTACAGGCAGGTTCCTGCACCTGCGCACTTACGCTAAGTCCAGCGGAAGGGAGCAGTTCTGTTTGCACGCTCGTAAAGCAGCCAGCAGCATCGGTAATTTCCAGGCTGTAAAGTCCGGGTGGTAGGTCAGTTATGTCAGCTGTGGCAGCGCCAGTACTCCAATTATAGGTGTAAGGTGGCGTACCGCCTTCTACATTGGCCGTTAAGCTACCATTGTCAATACCGCAGCTGGGGTCTACTGCGCTTAGATCGGCGGTAAGCAATGGAATCTCATCTAGCAAAGTAAAATCGTAGACCTGCTCACAGCCGGCGCTATTACTTACAGTAGCCGTATAGGTACCCGCAGCTAATCCATTGATTAACAATTCATTTTGACCACTATTCCAAACAACATCGTAGGTATCAGGAGTAAGGGGTAATAATTCAATGCTGGCATCACTTTCTCCAAAGCAGGCGTTGGGTGAAACTTGGGTATCGACCTCAAAAAGTGGTGGCGCTGTCACCTCATATTCCGATAGGTACTCACAGCCTAAGGCATCGGTAATCGTCAAACTATAGTTGCCAGCGGATACATCCGTAAGGTTACTTTCCTCCGCTCCATTGCTCCACAGATAGCTGAGATTGGTAGTGTTGCTAATAGCATCAATCACTATAGCACCAGATGCTTCACCAAAGCAAGTAGCTGGACTGACGGTAGCAGACAAGTCCAAACTTGAGGCTTCCGAGAGCGTAAAGCTTTCTTCTATCAGACAAGCATTGGCATCAAAGACACTAACTGTGTAATCACCGGGTGATAGGTCGGTGGCCATATCTCCTGTCGCACCATTCGACCAGTTGATGGTATAGGGTGGAACACCACCACTAGGTATAACATTGATCGTTCCATTGGCCTGGCCACAACGAGGATCGGTAAAACTGAAATTCAACTCAAGAGGAGGTTGATCTGATAGGCTAAAGTCATACGCTTGGACACAACCATCTTGATTGCTTACCGCTACCGAGTAATCACCAGCGATTAGATTTTGTAGTGAGAGGCCAGTCGTTCCCGTGTTCCAAATGGCATTGTAAGTGCCAGGGGTGGAGGGCGTAATCACAATGGACGCACTGCTATCCCCCGCACAAAGGTTATTGACCAAGACGCTATCAATATCGAATAGTGCAGCTTCCGTTATATCGTAAGCACTCACGTAAGTGCAGCCCAGCGCATCCGTAATACTTAGCTCATAATTGCCAGCGCTGAGATTACCAAGTTGATTTGCGTTCCCGCCGGTACTCCAGTTATAAGTAAAGCCAGGCGCGCTACCATTTGGAGTAACCGCAATGGCCCCATCATCCCCACCAAAGCAGCTAACGTCAGTGATTGCTGTGGCTAAGCTTATGGATGATTCTTCCGCTAGCGTAAATTCCTGGAAGATGTTGCAGCCGTTGGCATCAGTAATGTTGGCGGAGTAGGTTCCCGCTGCCAAATCAGTTAGTGCTAGGCCATCATCTCCCGTCGACCAATTGATCGTAAAGGGTGGAGCGCCGCCGGTAAGCTCCAGCGTGATGGCTCCGTTGGTGTCGTCCGGGCAAATCGGGGCCGTGAGCGTACTGCTCAAGCTAGCGGAGGATTCTTCTGCCAAGAACACGGACGCTGCTAAGGCACAGCCCAGGGCATCGGTAATCGTGTAGTCATAGTTACCCGTAGCAATTCCGCTTAGGTTAGCGGTGGTAGCTCCCGTACTCCATAAGAAAGTATAGGGGCCCTGCCCCCCAGAAGGCGATAAAGTCAAACTACCATTAGTATCACCACAGGCTGGTAACACCTCAGTGATGCTAGCTGCTAGCGTTGGATTATCGGCAAAGGAGAAATTGTACGTCTGCTCACAGTTTGCGTCGTTGGTCACCGTCAGGGCGTAATCACCTTCAGTGAGGTTATTGAGCGTAAGACCAGTTGCTCCGGTACTCCAAAGTCCTATGAAATTATCTGCCCCTTGAGGGATCACTTGGATGGAAG
>JBCBWU010000086.1:0-28230 GCA_039816955.1 Bacteroidota bacterium | reverse complement strand
CGAGTGCATACCTGGAAGGTATCCCGCAGCAAGTGCGGGAAGGAAAACGCTGAAGTCAGGTTCCATAAGGGCTTGAGACGCAATCCATTAGAAAAGTTTAAATCAGTTCTTTATCACAAAACCTAACACAATGAACTTATATACTCGTCTTTTCCTCCTCACAACTTTATTCTGTTTTGCGCTAGCATGTGGTGAAGCTCCAAGTCAAGCAGAGAACGAGGAAACTTCCGAGGAGGTTACCGCTGCTAAACCTACCTCCACTATTAAGGGCCAAGCTATCGATTATCAAACTGACAGCACCACCATGAAAGGATACCTGGCCTACGATGAGTCCGTAAGCGGGAAGCGGCCTGGTGTATTAGTGGTGCACGAGTGGTGGGGGCATAATGACTACGCACGCCAAAGGGCAGATATGTTGGCAGAGATGGGATACGTTGCTTTAGCGGTGGATATGTACGGAGATGGCCAACAGGCAGATCATCCAGATGACGCCGGCAAATTTGCCATGAGTGTAGTAAGCAATTTTTCTATCGGGGAAGCCCGCTTTCTGGCGGCAATCGAAACCTTGAAAGCCAACCCTCAAGTGGATGCGGAGTCGCTAGCTGCAATTGGTTATTGTTTCGGTGGTGGAGTAGTGCTGTCGATGGCCAATACGGGGATGGAGGACCTAGATGCGGTAGTTTCTTTTCACGGGGGCTTGGGATTAGCGGTGATGCCCGAAGCCGGTAAAGTCAATCCACGCGTGCTAGTTTGTAATGGTGCGGACGACCCCTTTATCTCAGCTGAACAAATAGACACTTATACCACTGCCATGGATGAGGCCGGTGCCCAGTATGAGTTTATCAATTATCCCGGTGCAAAACACGCCTTCACCAATAAAGCGGCGGATGCAAATGGCGAGAAGTTTGACCTCCCGCTTGCTTACAATCAAGCGGCGGATGAGCAATCCTGGGCAGCGATGACCACTTTGTTTACTGAGGTGTTTGGACAGGAATAATTCTAGTCCTTCCGTTTTCCGGTGTACTCTACAATAATAAGGTGCAACAACAATAAATTGCCGGTAGTCCTGCTTTACATTTACTATTTGTAAAGCAGGGCTTTTTATTTCCAGGGTGCATTTAGTGATTCCCGTCCAGGACGCTGTGGTGATGTGCTATTTATATGGTAGGCTTACTAGGCCAGTTTAGCAGGCATAAGACTGTGGAAAATCGCTTGGTTTCATTTTTTATAAAAACTAAAAAAAATATTTACCTTCGCCGCCGCATAAAGCAGCCTAACGGCTGTTAGTCGTACATGGAAGCATACCACCATCTGCTAGAGTACATCTTGGAAAATGGTACTGAAAAGTCCGATCGTACGGGCACCGGTACAAAAAGCGTATTTGGCTATCAACTACGTTGTAATCTCCGCGACGGTTTTCCTCTCCTTACCACCAAGAAGGTTCACTTTAAGAGCATCGTACACGAACTGCTCTGGTTTCTGCGTGGTGATACTAATATTGCCTACCTCGTTCGCAATGGCGTAAACATCTGGAATGAGTGGCCTTTCACGCACTACTTGGAAGCCAACAGACTTGCTACTCAGTTTCCCCGCTATAGTGCAGAATGGAAAGCGGAACTAAAGAAGTTTGTATCGCAGCTTAAGGAGGATGATAGCTTTGCTCAACAGTGGGGCGAGCTCGGACCAGTTTACGGTAAGCAGTGGCGTGATTTTGAGGGGGTAGATCAGATCGCCGATGTGATCGCTAACATTAAGCACAATCCAGATTCCCGTCGCCACATCGTATCTGCTTGGAATCCACCAGATATCCCAGGCATGGCCAAAGCAGGGCTTCCACCATGTCATACTTTGTTCCAATTTTACGTAGCGGATGGACAATTGTCTTGTCAGTTGTACCAGCGTTCCGCTGACGTGTTCTTAGGGGTACCTTTTAATATAGCAAGTTATGCCTTGCTGACGCATTTAGTTGCTCAGGTCTGCGATCTGGAGGTAGGTGACTTTGTTCACACTTTCGGAGATGCACACCTGTATAGCAATCATATGGAGCAAACCAAGCTCCAATTGAGCCGAACACCAGGCCCGCTTCCACAATTAGTACTCAATTCAGAGGTGAAGGATATTTTTGCTTTTGCTTTCGAAGATATTGTGCTAGAGGGCTACAATCCACAGCCAGCTATTAAAGCACCCGTGGCGGTTTAATTCCTGAAAACATACCCTTGTTTAGATCAAGTCTAAATAAGGGTGACAGATTGCAAGAAGTTTGTTAGAAAATTGTCACAAAATTATCTTTGCCCTAGTTTCAGGGTACTGAAATTTTTGTGTTGAACAGAAAAAGTAATAAAGGTCACAACTGATGACACATAAATCTTTGATATTGCGTTCCTTATTCGTTCTTGCTTTCGTGTGCGGCCTTACGGGTTTGTATGCACAGGATCTTGCTGCGGGTAAGACCATTTTCCGCAACAACTGTGCGGCCTGCCACGCTGGCGATATGAAAACCAACCTTACTGGACCAGCTCTTGGTGGTTCTCAAGAGCGTTGGGCAGATTACGGTGGCGACGAAGCGCTCTATTCCTGGATTCGTAACTCCCAGGCGATGATTGCTTCGGGTGATAATGAGCGGGCCAGCCAGCTTTGGAATGAGTGGGGTCCAACCGTAATGAACTCTTTCTTGAACCTGACGGATGACGAGATCGGCAACACACTGGCCTATATCAACGACATCTACGTTAATGGCCCACCTACCGCTGGTCCAACGGATACTGCAGGGACATCAGCGACCGTTGAATCGGACAACACTTGGCTGTTTATAGGTTTGGCCGGAGTATTGGCGCTGTTGGCGCTAGTCCTTGCTCGTGTAGTTTCTAACCTGAACTACATGATTAAGGTGAAGGAAACCGGTGAAGCGGTACAGCGCCGTACGCTAGTAGAGGTACTGACTAGTCGTGGTGTAATCGCTTTCGTCGTGTTCGCCTTGATTGTACTCGGTGGATATACTACCGTAAACAATGCCATCGCGCTAGGTCGTCAGCAAGGCTATGAGCCAACCCAGCCGATCCAGTTCTCACACGAGACGCACGCCGGTATTCAGCAGATTGAGTGTCAATATTGCCACGATGGTGCTCGCCGTTCTAAGCACTCTGTAATTCCTGCAGCCAATACTTGTATGAATTGCCACAAGGCCATTAAGTATGGTTCGCAGTACGGAACAGCAGAATTGTCAAAAATTTATGCCTCTACCGGGTACGATCCAAATACGGATAAGTACATCGAAAACTACGATCAGCTAGAGCGCGACGACATCAAAAGCATCTTCCAGAAATGGTTTGCTGACCAGTACGTACAGAATACTGGTGGCATGGATGATGAAGGCGAGGTATTGATCGAAGAGCAGTGGGAAGGTATCGTTACTTCATTAACCAACGAAGAAACGGGCGATGACAAGATCGCTGGACCAATTGAGTGGGTACGGATCCACAACCTGCCTGATCATGCTTACTTCAACCACGCACAGCACGTAAGTGTAGGTCAAGTAGAGTGCCAGACTTGCCACGGACCAGTGGAAGAAATGGAAGTAGTATATCAGTATTCACCACTATCTATGGGGTGGTGTATTAACTGTCACCGTCAGACGGAGGTACAGTTTGCTGGTAACGAATACTACCAGGCTTACGAAAATTATCACGAACAAATCCAATCCGGTAGCCGTACTAAAGTGACGGTTGAGGATATCGGCGGTCTGGAGTGCCAGAAATGCCACTATTAAAGAAAACAGCAGATAACAGACCGACAACTCAGCATAAATGAAGAATCATAAGAATAACGTCTGGATCGGTACGGAGCAGCTCAATAACAATCCTGAGCTGGCCCAGGCGGAGAAGTCTGAATTTGTAGAACTACCGGTGGCTGGCGCGGCTAACAGCATTGAGACGCGCCTTGAGTCTAACCGCCGGGACTTCCTGAAATATCTTGGTTTTGGTATTGGTGCAGCTACGATTGCAGCTTGTGACATCCCAGTACGTAAGGCCATTCCATATGTAGTGAAGCCAGACAGCATCGTTCCAGGTGTTGCTACTTACTACGCTTCTACCTACGTGAGAGGTGGTGACTACAGCCCTGTATTAGTAAAGACACGCGAAGGACGCCCAATCAAGATTGAGGGTAATGGTCTGTCAAGTGTAACTAGTGGTGGTACTTGCGCACGTACCCAGGCGAGTGTACTTAGCCTGTACGATACTAGCCGTTATGATGCCCCACAAATGGGACAAGATGGCGCAATAGACGCTACCACTTGGGCAGAGCTCGACGAAGTGATCAAAAGCAAGTTGGGGGAGAAGTCAGTTATTCGCATTATTGCGAATACGATCATTAGCCCAACGGTTCTAAAGTCAATTGAAGATTTTAAGCAAGCTTATCCAAATACGGAAGTAGTTACTTATGATGGTGTCTCTTCATCGGCGCTTTTGCAAGCTAACGAAATCAGTTTTGGCGATCGCGCCATTTCTGACTACCACTTCGACAAGGCTGACGTAATTGTTGGCATCGATTGTGATTTCCTAGGTACTTGGATTTCCCCGACGGAGTATGGTAACCGTTACGTGAAGAACCGTAAGGTGAATACCAAGAACCCAAAGATGTCTCGCCACATCCAGGTGGAGAGCTACATGAGCTTGACCGGTTCAAACGCGGATAACCGTGTACCATTGAAGCCATCTGAAATTGGTGCTTTCACTGTAGCCTTGTACAACGAGCTTGCTGGCGGTAGCATTAGTGGTTTCTCACTTCCTGCTGATAAGCAAGATAAAGTAAAGATCATCGCTCGCGAATTGAAGGCGGCTCGTGGAAAGAGCCTCGTAGTGAGCGGTTCAAATAACCAGGGCGAGCAGTTGCTCGTTAATGCTATTAACAATGCGCTAGGCAACTTTGGTCAAACCATCACCCGTGAGCGCGGTGTAATGGTGCGCCAGGGTGATGACAAGCGTGCGCTTGAGTTGATTAAGGAAATGTCAGGTGGTAAGGTGGATGCTATCATCGTATTTGATGGTGCTAACCCAGCCTACAATTTTCCGAATGCTGCAGCTTTCCGCACTGCCATGAGCAAAGTAGACGTGCGTATTAGCCTGAACGGTATTCCTAATGAGACTACCGCATTGAGTAACTATGTTGCTCCTGATCATCACTACTTGGAAAGCTGGGGTGACGCAGAGCCTAAGCGTGGTATCTACTCCATGATTCAACCTACCATCCAGCCGATCTTTGCTTCTGTTGGACGGGAAGGTACTCGCCAAGCCGGCGAGAGTTTGCTGCGTTGGTCAGATAGTGCCGCTTTCGATGCTAGTGCGGATCAGCCTTATCTAAATTACTTGAAAGCCAACTGGGAAACGAACGTATTCCCATCACAAAGTCGATATCTAACCTTCCAGAAATTCTGGGATGCGATTCTACACGATGGTGTGTATGAGATGCCATCTGTTGTGGGAGAGTCTACACCTCTTACCGTTGACGTAAGCGCTGCTGCTGCTAAGATTGCCAAGCCAGCGAATACGGAAATGGAGATTACCTTCTACGAGACGGTTAACATGGGTGGTGGCGAGTACGCTAACAATCCATGGTTACAAGAGATGCCAGATCCGATCACGCGTTGTGTGTGGGGCAACTACCTCGCTATTCCAGTAACCTGGGACGGTGGTAATTCCTGGTCAGCCATGAACGGCTTGAACGAGTGGGAATTCAAAGGTAAAGCCGACCAAGTAATGTTGAACGTTGGTGGTACCGAGCAGAAAGTAACTTGTGTACGCCAATTCGGTCAACCCACCGGTACTACAGCAATAGCGCTAGGGTATGGCCGTACCGTAACTGGTATTGCAGGCCGTGCTTTAGGTAACGAAATTGGTACTAACGTCTTCGAGTGGTTGAAAACCGACGGTGACGGAAACGTACAGTACCACTCTACCGCAGCATCTATCTCAAATGTAGTTGCTGTTGAGGACGAATTCGCTTGTGTGCAGTATCACCACACCATGGGGGTACAAGCACGTGAAGATGGCGAAGTTGTCCTGGACGAGGCCACCGGTAAGCCATTGAACGTTGATGAAAAGACGGTAATGACCCTTGGTGAAGGTTACCAGGGAGGTTTGACCAACCGTTCGATCATTTATCAAGGTAAACTAGAGGAACTCTCTGATTTAGAGGAGCATATCGCGGAGAAACGGGCGGAAGCTGCTCACCTCAACGAGAATACAATTTATCCTTTCGAAGAATATACGGAGGAAGTTTACAGCCAGGGTCACCACTGGGTGATGCACGTTGATCTTAACTCTTGTACGGGTTGTGGTGCATGCCAGGTAGCCTGTTTGGCAGAGAACAATGTACCTGTTGTTGGTAAATTGGAAGTACACCGTCACCACGAAATGACTTGGTTGCGTATTGACCGTTACTACTATGGTGACTACGAAAACCCGAAGGTTGTTTACCAGCCAATGATGTGCCAGCACTGTGATAATGCTCCTTGTGAGAATGTTTGCCCAGTAGCTGCAACCAACCACAGTGGTGAAGGTCTGAACCAAATGACCTACAACCGTTGTATTGGTACCCGTTACTGTGCTAACAACTGTCCTTTCAAAGTACGTCGTTTTAACTGGTTGGACTACACCACTGCTGACTTGTTCGCTGCGAACGAGCCAACGGTAAGTGGTGAGGAATTACCATTCGGTGCAGATAACCTGACTCGTATGGTCTTGAATCCAGACGTTACCGTTCGTTCACGTGGTGTGATCGAGAAGTGTAGCTTCTGTGTACAGCGTATCCAAGAAGGTAAGTTGACCGCTAAGCGGGAAAGCCGCCGTTTGGAGGATGCTGATGTACGCCCTGCGTGTCAGACGGCTTGTTCAACAGGTGCGATTGCCTTCGGTGACCGCAACAATCCTTCTGAGGAGTTGGCAGAGCGCCTGGAGAATCCATTGAATTATTTGGTTTTAGAAGAAATCAACGTTCAGTCCAGCGTATACTACGCAGCACGCGTGAACAACAGTATCGAAGAATTAGAAGCATAAAATTTAAAAGTCGGGGAGGGGAGGCCCTTCCTCACGATTCAATAAGAGTAATATGAGCGCAGTTGTATCTCACATTCGGGAACCTTTGGTGCAAGGCGGGAAGACCTATCACCAGATTACCGAAGACCTCGTTTCACCAACGGAGCGTACGCCAAGTACGGCTTGGGTTATTGCTTTCTTGGTGGCTGTAACGGGGCTCGCCCTCTATGTATTTTGTGTCGCTTGGACCATCTGGGAAGGGATTGGTTCTTGGGATTTGAACCGGACCATCGGTTGGAGTTGGGATATTACCAACTTTGTATGGTGGGTAGGTATTGGTCACGCCGGTACGCTGATCTCCGCGATTCTCCTACTATTCCGTCAGCGTTGGCGGACTGGGGTAAACCGTGCGGCAGAAGCCATGACGATCTTTGCGGTGATTTGTGCGGGACAGTTCCCGCTGATCCATATGGGACGTCTCTGGTTGGCAATCTTCATCTTCCCTTATCCGAATACTCGGGGGCCATTGTGGGTGAACTTTAACTCGCCACTACTTTGGGACGTATTCGCGATTTCCACCTACTTTACCGTATCCCTACTATTTTGGTATACGGGTCTAGTACCTGATTTTGCTACCGTACGTGACCGTGCGAAAGGTCTGCGCCGCAAGATTTACAACTTCCTGTCGTTTGGTTGGACTGGTTCAGCTAAGCACTGGCAACGTTGGGAAAGCTTATCACTGGTTTTGGCCGGTTTGGCTACGCCGCTGGTACTTTCTGTACACACCATTGTATCTTTTGACTTCGCCACTTCCGTGATTCCGGGCTGGCACACCACGATCTTCCCACCTTACTTCGTGGCGGGTGCTATCTTCTCGGGCTTTGCGATGGTATTGACACTAATGATCATTACCCGGAAGGTGCTCAAGCTAGAAGACTATATTACGATCGGGCACATTGAAAGTATGAACAAGGTGATTCTCCTAACGGGAACCATTGTAGGTATTGCCTACCTCACCGAGCTGTTCATTGCCTGGTATTCAGGTTATATCTACGAGCAATTTGCTTTCTATAACCGGGTACTAGGACCTTATTGGTGGTCATATGTCGGGATGATGTCCTGTAACGTACTGTCGCCGCAGTTGTTCTGGAGTAAGAAATTGCGCCGCAACATATTCGTGACCTTCTTCATGTCTATTTTCATCAACATCGGTATGTGGTTTGAGCGCTTCGTGATCATCGCTACTACCTTGGCGCGTGACTACCTGCCTTCAAGCTGGAGCTACTACGTGCCAACTTGGGTGGAAATTGGCTTATTCATTGGTTCTCTTGGATTATTCTTCACGCTGTACCTCATCTTCGTACGGGTTGCACCTGTAGTTGCGGTAGCGGAAATTAAGAGTATTCTCAAGGCTGCTGGTGACCAGTATGCTGGTGAAAATGCTAAGAAGTCTCACGCTCACGCGGACCATCACTAGACTTGATCAAAATCAATAACGCGAATAATTAGCTTATCATGGGCGCAACGCATAAAGAAGTATTGTTTGGTTTGTACGACGATGAGGAAATCCTCCTCAAAGCGGTCAAGCAGGCCAACGAAGAGCACCTGGATATCATGGATGTGTTCACACCGTTCCCTGTGCACGGTTTGGATCCACTGCTAGGGCTTTCAGAAAGCCGTTTGCACATCGCAGGCTTTATATATGGTGCCATTGGTACTTTGACTGCCTTTTTATTTATGACGTGGGTATTCACCCGCGACTGGCCAATCATTTTCGGTGGTAAGCCTTATTGGTCAGTTCCGGCCTTTATTCCTATCACTTTTGAGCTTACGGTACTCTTTGCCTCTATTGGTATGGTAGTGAGTTTCTACGTAGTGTGTGGTATGGCTCCGGGCAAGGTAGTGCCTACTTTGGATGACCGCATAACTGACGATAAGTTTTGCATTGCCTTTAAGACCAATGATGCCCCAGAGTCGGAAGTAGAGAAGCTCCGTAGCTTTTTCTCTTCAACTGGTGCCTCTGAGGTGAACACGAAGGTGATCTAATTATAAACTGCTACTAAGAAGATATTCAGATGAATAATATTAAAGCCATCATTTTAGCCCTAACAGTTTCTGTACTGATGTACGCTTGTACACCAGCCGAGGGCGAGTTTGCCGGTTCTGAGTATATGCCTGATATGGGTCACTCTTTGGCAGTGGAGGCTAATACCTACAACTACTACTACTATAATACGTGGGATGAGGCCAGTACTGTGCAGCTTAAGGAGTTGCTAAAGAATCCAGACCTGCCAGTGCAGGGTACAGTGCCACGTGGTTACGCAGGTTCTTTTCTGGAAAGCGATGCCGATCACACGGGGGCGAGTGGAGTATCACACATTCGCGTACCGGTAAATGGTTCTGTACCGTATTACTATGAGGACAACGATTCTTCTCGTGCTTTAGCTACCGCTGAAATCCTTGATAATCCATTTCCTATTTCGGCAGATGGATTGGAGCGTGGTGAAGACTTGTATAACATCTTCTGTGGTATTTGTCACGGAGCAGAGGCCAATGGTTTGGGATACCTCTACGATACGGATCAGAATCCAAATGCCAAGTACCTTGCGGCACCAGCCAACTTGATTAACGAGGAGTTTTCTGCTGCTAGTAACGGTCGTTTCTACCACGCTATCATGTACGGTAAGAACGTAATGGGAGGCTACTCCGATAAGATCAGCTACGAAGAGCGCTGGCAGGTAATTCACTATATCCGTTCCCTACAGGCGAAGGCCGCGGGCGCTACTTACAGTGAGGAGGAGAATACCTACAACGCAGCCTTTGGCATTCCTGCAGCATCACTTCCTAGCAATACGGATCAAACCGCTATGATCATGGAAGATGCAGCTGGCGAGCACGATTCGGACAGCCATGGAGGTGAACACGACACCGACAACCATGATGGTGAGCACTAGGGTGCAAACCATGATTAGAGAAAAAAATTCGCAGACGCACAAATAATACGCGATGAACCAATTTACGTTTGAGGCCAGACACAAGAGTGTACTCCTTGGGTTCATAGGGCTTGGAGCTCTATGCTTGGTCTTGACAGCCCTCGGGGATGATGAATATCTTACCCGTACCTGGTCAAATTATCTTCACAATTCCGTGTTCTTCCTGGGCATTGGCTTTGTGTCTATTTTTGTTCTAACCGCTTTTACTACCGCTTACGCTGGCTGGCACTTGATGCTGCAGCGGGTATGGGAAGCATTCTCATCCTTTTTGGTTCCTGGGCTAGTCCTAATGCTGATTGTAGTAGCTGGTGTTGTATTGGATTGGAACCACCTATATCACTGGGCAGACGAAGCTTCGGTAGCTACAGATACCCTGATGAAAGGAAAATCCGCTTTCTTAAATAATACCTGGTATAGTTTAGGCACTTTGCTCGTAGTGAGTACTTGGGCCTATTTCGCTTATCGCTACCGTACGTTGTCTCGTGAAGAAGATGAACAAGGTACCGAAGAGTATACGCAGTACAAGCGTACCAAGATATTGTCTGCTATCTTTTTACCGATCGCTGGTTTTTCTAGCGCCGCCATGATCTGGCAGTGGGTAATGAGTGTAGATGCACACTGGTACAGCACATTGTATGCGTGGTATGCTACAGCATCATGGTTCGTAGCGGCAATGGCGCTTACTATCATGTTGCTGATCTGGTTGAAGTCTCGTGGTTATTACGAGAATGTTACTAATGAGCACTTCCACGATTTGGGTAAGTACTTGTTTGCTTTTAGTGTATTCTGGACCTACCTATGGTTTAGCCAGTACATGTTGATTTGGTACGCTAACAACGGCGAAGAAACAGTATACTTTCAGACCCGGATGACCGAATATCCAGTGCTGTACTGGGGTAACTTGATCCTCAACTTCATTTTACCGTTCTTGATCTTGATGCGTAATGACACCAAGCGTAAGTTTGGTACGCTGTTTTTCGTATCCTTGATCGTATTCCTGGGGCACTGGTTTGACTACTTCCAGATGATCAAGCCTGGTGTTGCGCACACAGCGCACGAAATCCATGCCTTGCACGCTGATGCGGGCCACCACGATGCTGAGACTACCACATTGGACGCAAGCCACGGAGAAGCTGGCCACGATGACCACGCTGCTGACGATCACCACGGTGATGATCACGCCGCTACTGGTCACGGAGATGGAGACGAAGGACACCACGGACATAGCTCATTCCAGATGGGGATGACTATTCCTGGCCTGTTGGAGGTCGGTACATTACTCGGCTTCTTAGCCTTGTTCTTGTACGTTGCACTTTCGTCTTTGTCGCAAGCGAAGCTGGTGCCAGAAAACCACCCGTTTGTGCGAGAAAGTGAACACCACCACACTTAAGATTATTTAGATTGAGTCTAAATAAAGGCTTGTTTAAAGCAAACTTTCACACGTCTTTGTTTATACATCGTAATTTGCCAACAATATTCTGACGAAATCTATAAATACTAGCAAATGACTGCTTTATTGGCCACATTATGCATTATTCTGATAGCGGTTATCGCGGTGCAGATCGGCAAAGTGACCGAACTGGCTTCGAAGATTCGTGGTGAGGAAGATACGCAGGAGAGAAGCAACCGTACCACTAGTCGTTGGTTGTTGATTTTTATGGTGCTGTTCCTGGCCTTTTGTGTCGTATCAGCTTATTATTACAAAAATTACATGCTGGGCTATGGCCCACACGAAGCTGCTTCTACTCACGGAAGAAGCTTGGACCGCATGTTTAATATTACGGTAGTTGTAACTGCTATTGTATTCTTCATTACCCAGATCGCTTTGTTCTGGTTCTCTTACAAGTACCGTCAGCGTAAAGGAGGTAAAGCTATCTTTATGCCGCACAACAACACCTTAGAGGTGGTATGGACTGTGATTCCAGCTGTTGTGATGACCTTCTTGGTTGTCGGTGGTTTGGATGCCTGGAACGATGTAATGGCTGATGTGGGTACCGATGAGGAAGTGATCGAAATCGAAGCGATGGGTTACCAGTTTGCTTGGCAGCTGCGTTACCCAGGACCTGACGGTAAGCTCGGTTCACGTGATTTTCGTTTGACGGATGGTACTAACCCAATTGGTCAGGACTGGACAGACGAAGCTAACTTGGATGATCTCCACCCAGGTGAGATTGTATTACCAGTAGGAAAACAAGTTCGGGTACGTATTCTGGCTCGTGATGTATTGCACGATTTCTACCTGCCACACTTCCGGGTAAAGATGGATGCTGTACCAGGTATGCCTACTTACTTTGTTTTCACACCAGAGAAGACGACAGAAGAGTATCGCCAATCACTTCGTGAGTATGCTGAATACCAGATACCAGATCCAAATGATCCGGAAAAGCAGCTTTGGGAAACTTTCGAGTATGAACTTGCTTGTGCTGAGTTGTGCGGTACTGGACACTGGTCTATGCGTCGTTTGGTGAGAATCGTTTCTCAGGATGAATATGAAGACTGGTTGGATAAGCAGCAACCTTATTATATGTCAACTATCTATGGTTCTGACAATGATCCATGGCCAATCGACGGAGAGCTACCATCTATTGTAGAGGGTGCTCGTCAGCAAGAATTTACCGATCTATTAGATGGTGCGATGAATGCTGCTACTGACGAGGAACGCAGTTTTGTTCTAGACTACGTTACTTTCGAAACAGGCTCGGCTGAATTAACAGAGCTCTCTAAGAAGTATGCATTAGCAAACGTGGTTGAATCAATGAACGAATATCCTGACCTGGTTGTTGGTTTGGACGGCTACACTGATAATACTGGTGAGGCTGGACTAAATTTAGAGCTATCACAACAAAGAGCGGAAGCTGTACGGAACTACTTGGTAGAGCAGGGAGTTTCTGGCGATCGTTTGGTAGCTTCTGGTTACGGAGAGGCGAATCCAATTGGCGACAACGCAACTGAAAAAGGCCGCATGCAAAACCGCCGCACAGAATTTACTGTTCTGGCTGGAGGTTTCACTGCTGAAGCGGAGACCACCACTACTGAAGAATCTACAACTGAATCATAGCATTAGTATAACTTTCGAAACGAATTTAAATTAATTAGCGAATGGCAACCGCAGTAATTCAACCAAGTACGGTAGAAGAAAAACTGATCCAGGAGCTGGGGTATGATGATCACTTCCATGATCACCACCACGGCGACAAGTACCAGTCTAATTTCATTACTACTTATGTTTTTAGCCAAGATCACAAGATCATTGCTAAGCAGTTCCTGATCACTGGGATGTTTTGGGCAATCATCGGTGGCTTAATGTCTTTGGTTTTCCGTTTACAACTCGGTTTTCCAGAGGAGAGCCTGGCATGGCTTCAGCCTGTTCTCGGCAAGTGGATCGAGATCAATGCTGAAGGTGTAGGTACATTATCACAAGAGTTCTACTACGCCCTTGTGACAATGCACGGCACCATTTTGGTATTCTTTGTATTGACCGCGGGATTAAGTGGTACGTTTAGTAACTTACTTATTCCGTTGATGGTAGGAGCACGAGATATGGCTTCACCATTATTGAACATGATGTCTTACTGGTTCTTCTTCTTGGCTGGTTTGGTGATGTTCTTTTCTTTGTTCCTCAGCACTGGTCCTTTCTCCGGTGGTTGGACGGCCTATCCTCCCTTGAGTCTCTTACCAGAGGCATCAGCTGGGTCTGGGGCAGGTATGACCATGTGGACTTTGAGTTTAGTACTATTTGTAGTGTCTGTCCTACTGGGTGGTATTAACTATATCACTACCGTATTGAATCTTCGTACCAAAGGTATGACGATGTGGCGTTTGCCATTGCCTATCTGGGCGTTTTTTATCACAGCTATCATTGGTCTGTTGTCATTCCCGGTATTGGCTTCTGCCTTCTTCCTGGTAATGTTCGACCGTGAGTTGGGTACGAGTTTCTACTTGAGTGAAATCTTTATTGGTGGACAAGCCCTTGACCACGTCGGTGGTAGCCCGGTACTGTACCAGCACTTGTTCTGGTTCTTGGGGCACCCTGAGGTGTATATCATCATCTTGCCAGCGATGGGTATCGTTTCAGAAGTACTTTCTGTACACGCTCGTAAGCCGGTCTTCGGTTACAAAGCAATGGTGTACTCGATTCTGGCTATCGCTTTCTTGTCTTTCATCGTATGGGCGCACCACATGTTTATGTCTGGTGTGAATCCATTTATCTCTAACTTCTTCGTGATCTTCACCTTGATCATTGCGGTACCATCTGCGGTGAAGGTGTTCAACTGGATCGCGACCTTATACGGCGGTAATATTCGTTTTAATCCGGCGATGTTATTTGCTATTGGCTTCGTATCGATGTTCATCTCTGGTGGTTTGACCGGCATTTTCCTCGGTAACTCTGCCATTGATATTCAGATGCACGATACGTACTTTGTAGTAGCTCACTTCCATATTGTGATGGGTGTTGCGGCCTTCTTCGGTATGTATGCCGGTGTGTACCACTGGTTCCCGAAAATGTACGGTCGTTTCATGAATGCTACCCTTGGTAAGATTCACTTCTGGGGTACTATGGTAGGTGCTTATGCCATCTTCTGGCCAATGCACTACATTGGTATGGCGGGTGTACCGCGCCGTTATTACTCTTTCGATACATTCCAGGCCTTTGGGCACTTTGCTGAAATGAATAAGTTCATCACTGTAGCAGCGATTTTAGTATTCGCATTCCAGATCTTGTTTGTGATCAACTTCTTCTACAGCATTTGGAAGGGTAAGAAAGTGGAAACGCAGAACCCATACGGTGCAACTACACTGGAATGGACTACACCAATCAACCCAGGACACGGTAACTGGCCAGGCAAGATCCCTGCAGTACAGCGCTGGGCTTACGATTATGGTAAGGATGGTGAGGAGTATATCCCACAGATTATGCCATTAAAAGAAGGTGAACACGACGGTGGTCACTAAGTGAAATGAAGCAAGATTCATTTGTAGATCATAAAGGTGAGGTACTGAGTTCTGTGGCCACTAAGGTGAATACCGATGTGCCATTCGCGTCCCTTAGGCTGCGAATTCAGGACCTCTTCCAGTTGGTAAAGTTCCGACTGTCGGCTACAGTTGTTTTTTCTTCTGTTATCGCCTATTTGATTGCGACGAATGGAGAAATCAGTTTAACTGCCCTGTTTATTCTAGCTGCTGGCGGTTTTCTGACAACTGGAGCGGCCAATACCTTGAACCAGGTATTGGAGAAGGATTTTGATCGTCTCATGAAACGGACGGCTGAGCGCCCTTTAGCTGCTGGGCGGATGACTATCTCCGACGCAGTTCTAGCGGCAGGATTTATGAGCCTTTTTGGGATTAGCCTTTTGGCGGTGTTCAATCCCTGGACGGCTTTCTTCGGGACTTTTGCATTAGTAAGTTACGCTTTCGTATACACTCCCATGAAGCGCGTGTCCCCCGGGGCCGTGACTATTGGTGCGGTGCCAGGTGCTTTACCCACCTTAATTGGTTGTGTAGCAGCACAAGGAGAATTAACCTGGCTTGGGTTAACTCTCTTCGCGATCCAGTTTTGTTGGCAATTTCCTCACTTTTGGTCAATTGCTTACCTCGGATACGAAGATTATTCTAAGGCTGGTTATAAGCTGGTTCCGGAAGCGGAAGGCGATATTAATTTGAAAAAGTTGGGACGTCAGGCACTATTGTATGCCCTTGTACTCGTACCGCTGGCTCTCCTCCCTGCCTACCTTGGCGAAACGGGATGGATTTCAGCAAGTATTGTCGTGGTGCTAGGGTTGTTGTATAGTGTATTTGCGTGGCGTTTTTTACAACGACCAGAACGAAAGACCGCTTTGCAGCTCATGTTTTTTTCCTTTGGTTATATCCCCCTGTCTTTACTATTGTACTGGGCGGATAAAATAGTATAGTGAAATGACTGACTCCATTATGGCGGATCAATTAGGTAGGCGGAATAAAATACATCCCAAAAAATTTGCCCTCTGGGTAGCATGTGCAAGTATGTCCATGCTATTTGCTGCATTGACAAGTGCCTACATGGTACGTCAAGCTTCGGGTAACTGGCTGGAATTCCCTCTACCAAATATTTTCTTCGTCAATACGGCGGTGATAATCCTTAGTAGCGTAACTTTGCACGCTGCTTACATTTCGTTCAAAAGAGAACGAGAAGGGGCCTACAAAGCCTTATTGGTTTTGAGTTTAATACTCGGTATAGCCTTTGTTGTGCTCCAGTTTCAAGGCTGGGATGCATTAGCGGCTATGGGAGTGCCATTGAAGTTGAATCCTAGTGGTGATTTTGTATATGCCCTATCGTGGATTCACCTAGCTCACTTGTTAGGCGGTATTGCAGCAATCGTTGTAGCAGGACTGGTAGCTTGGACTAAGAAGTTTAAGAAAACCCCGGCCCGGCAATTGCGTTTGGAGATGACTTTGACTTACTGGCACTTTGTGGATGGTTTGTGGATCTACCTCATGTTGTTCTGGATTATGCAACGCTAAGGATAGACCCAACCGATAATTGAGACAAAACGAAAAGCAAGCCCTAAGTAGTTAGGCGTCTTGCTTTGGCAGATACGACCTTGCTGAGCAATGGTCAGAAAACAAAAGACAAGACAAAAATAAACGCTGCGCAATGGCAGAACAAGTAATCGAACACGACGAAGTTCAAACTGAACGGGGAGGATCCTGGGATGGTGCGAAAGAACCATTCAAAGCGAGTTATGGTAAACTGATGATGTGGTACTTCCTCTTGTCAGATGCCTTTACTTTTGCTGGTTTCCTTATCGCCTATGGTACACTGCGTTTTAGTAGTGCCACCTGGCCGGTACCAGACTTTGTGTTTTCAACTGCACCATTTGGTATTCACGATGCACCACTGATTTTCGTGACCGTCATGTCATTCCTGCTGATCATCAGCTCTGTGACTATGGTACGTGCGGTACAGGAGGGCCATCGCGAAAACAAGCGTGGTGTAGTATTCTGGATGCTGCTCACTGTTCTCGGAGGTGCGGGCTTCCTAGGCTGTCAGGCTTGGGAATGGACCAATTTGATTGGCACTGAGCACATGACTGTTACCCGTAATCCATTCGGTACACACACGGAAGATGGTGTATATATCGGATACGACGGTGAGCCTAGCGCGGAAACATTCGTTGCTGGTGATAGCTACCTTCTCCACAAGGCTGATCTTAATGCTAGCCTATCAGATGAGGAAGTGATCGCCAGTTTTGCTGATCACGGTGAAGACGATGGCCACGGTGCCTCGCACGCTGTCAATGCCTACGATAAGGACTACGGCTTTATGTACGTAGACGAAGATGGTTTCATGTTGCGCAAATTTGTCGTAAGCGAAGGAGAAAATGCGGGTAGCAAAGGCATGGAAGCTTTTGGTCCCAAAGCCTTCGGCGGACTGTTCTTCTTTATTACTGGTTTCCACGGCTTCCACGTATTATCTGGAGTAGCTTTTCTGCTGATTATCCTCATCAACGCGGCCAGTGGTGTATACGTAGAGCGTAAGAACGGATACGAAATGGTAGAGAAGATTGGATTGTACTGGCACTTTGTAGACTTGGTCTGGGTGTTTGTATTCCTAGTATTCTACCTGCTCTAAAGCTAAATCCGAACATTTACAACAGAAGATAATTATCGACCGAAATGGCTGGACATAAAACATACGAAGAATCAATTAAGGATGTATACAAAGGCCTAGTTCTGCTAGCAGTTGTAACCCTTGTAGAAGTAGCAATCTCTCTACTGGGTAAAGGTCACCTTGGTATTGATGTAAGCGGTTACACTTGGATCCTGGTGCTTATTGGTCTGGGATTGATTGTGCTGTCCTTATATAAGGCATACTTCATCATCTACGAGTTCATGCACATGCGCTACGAGGTGAAAGGACTGGCAATGAGTGTATTGTTGCCTACGCTTCTATTGGTATGGGCTGTAATTGCCTTTTTCCAAGAAGGGGATAGTTGGAAGAAGCGTCGTGACGATGTAAAGCAGCGGGAAAATGTAGATCCTAATGCTCCTTCCAGTACGCAAGAAGGTTATGTGATTCCTGAGGATACCTACCTATTAAAACTAGGATAAGCGAATCCGAAGCTATTACAAGATTGCGGGACGCTATCACTTTTGATGTGAAGTAGCCCAGGCACTGCCACTACGCTAGTCATTCCGATTTGTCCGGGATGACTAGTGTGTTTCTAAGAGCTACTTTTCCCCAAGTGTGTTGGTAGTGTAAAAAATAATTCAGAGTAGGTATTTAGGCTGAACTGCTTATCCTGGATTGCGTTTTATAGGCATAAGAAAATTAGTTCTTGATGAGTGAACAAGAGCAAGGCGGCCGCCGAATTGGGCGGATTATTACAACTATTGCCCTTTTATTCTTTTTGGTTGGTATGCCAATTGGAAGCTATATCTATTTGAAGAAGGGCTATGACTACCAGAAGGCAGCTAGAAAAGATCTGCGTAAGGAACACCAGATGACGGTTCCTCCCGCTTTAGCACAATTGTGGGGCAGTACTGAAGTTAACCTAGAGGAGTATTACCACCTTATTGGCTTATTGCCAGAGGAGGCCTCTACAACCGAATACACCAAAGTGTTACAACGTCTTCACGAACAGTTTGACGCACCGGAGAACCTGCTGCTTTGGACCGTGTTTGAAGGTGCTGACTCAGCCATGGTGACTCGTTTTCACGCTGAAACGGAGCTCCCTCAAGATACCAGTCAGTTGTTGTACTGGTCAGCAGCGCCAGCTCAGTTCTCAGCTTTTGTAAAAGACTTACGTCTCTTACCAGATGAGGCAGAGCGTCTAAATGATGGGCTTATTCTACTTGTAGATGATTCATTGTATGTGCGCCGTGCCTTTCCTTATCAAGAGGAGGTTGCGCTACAGCAACTGGTGGAACGTACGGCTATCCTGCTTCCAGAGCGCTCGAAGCCGAAGCCTGAATTACGCCGAAGCCCCGAACTTTAGTACAGCGCTATGAACTGATGATTGATAGATCATCAATACTTTGGCCTGAACCGTACGGACGCATTGCCATGTGCCTCTTTGACGAGAAAGTTACTTTTGCCGATTTTTACAGAAGAATTTAGATCACAATATGAGTTCTGTCGCAATTACAGAAAAACGATTGAAAATCTTGACCTGGGTCGTAACCGGGCTAGTGTTGGTATTGGTAGGATTGATGAGAAGGGTGAAAATTCCACTTCCAGAAGGTATGGACTTTTCTTTCTTGCCACCGTTCTACTCTGTCCTTAACGGATTGGCAGCTGTGGCCTTACTGTTTTCTTTGTATTTCATTAAGCAGAAAAATATCAAGGCGCACCGTGCTGCAAACTTTACCGCACTAGGCTTGTCGGTACTGTTCTTGCTGTGCTATGTGTTGTATCACTTTACTACTCCAGAAACCATCTTTGGTGACTTGGACGGTAGTGGTGTTTTGGATGCGGCAGAAGCTGCTGCGGTTGCGGATATCCGCCCGGTTTACTTGGTGTTACTGCTGAGTCATATTGTGTTGGCGGCGGTCAGTCTACCCTTTATTCTGCTTACCTTTATAAAAGCGTATACTGAGCAGTTTGAGGCACATAAGAAGTTCGCTCGGTGGGTGTGGCCTGTTTGGTTTTACGTCTGTGTAACGGGTCCCGTTTGTTATTTGATGTTGCAGCCATATTATCAATAATCCTGCGATAAAATCAATGCAATAGGAGAGCACTCCTGATTGGAAAATATAAACGCTGTGTAAAGACGCATTGCAATGCGTCTCAGAGCGAGAATAAAAATCCTTTGAAAAAATGAGGAAGAAAGCCATAATTAAAGCACTACCATTACTCCTAATGGTCTTGATACTCTTGTTACCAGAAGTAGCAGATGCCCAGTGCCCAATGTGCCGGATGACAGCAGAGAGCAACCTGGCCAATGGTGGGACCGAAGGGCAGGGGCTTAATAATGGAATCATGTACATGTTAGCCACCCCCTACATTCTCATTGGGGTAATTGGCTACGTTTGGTGGCGCAACCGCCGCAAGGAAGACGAGTTTGAAGTAGAAGAAGCTACTTCTTAGTTAACTCTCAGATTGCAGTGTCGCTAGATTAAGCCTCTAGCGACTTGCTGTAGCGCTTTTCGTTGTCTTGGAAAGTGCTAATTGCCAGTACTACCCAAGCCGCCACAAAGAGCAGTCCTCCAATTGGTGTGATTGGACCGATCAGGCTCGTGGGCAGGTTGGCTACCTCTGCAAATGTCAGTAAGTAAAGTGAGCCGCTAAAAAAGGCAATTCCCACAATAAATAGCCAGCCAGCCCAGGGCATTAAACTGGTTCTGCGGAAATACAATAACACACCAATTAGCAGTACACCAAGTGCGTGATAAACCTGGTACCGTACACCCGTCTCGAAAATTTCTATCCGGTCAGGCGTAACGATATCCTTAAGACCATGAGCGCCGAATGCCCCGAGAATTACTCCCAAGGCCATCAATATAGCTCCCAAACGAAGAAAGTTCTTTCGCATTACATTAGATTTAATGCGTTCAAAAAAGCTAAGCACGGTTGTTGAAGCTGGGTCCGCCTTTTTCTTTCGGCGAACAAGTAGGGGAGTTGGGGGAAGGGTACCAATCAAAGCCTTTTAGCTTTGACGGGCTAAATGTCTTAAAAAATTGGCGGAAATAATAATCTTGGTCATCTTTACCACCGTCTTAGGTACACGGCTTGGAATCTCCTCCTGCCATTGTTGTACCATGTACTGATGTTAAGCTATGTTTCATGTGGAAAAGAATTCTGGCAATTGCTAGCATCTTAGGGCTTTTGCTAGTCACCTATTACTTCTTACGGCCCTATTATCGCTTACCTTTTGATCGCATGGAAGTCTTTGCGGCCATTCCAAAAAATGCGGCGGTTTTGTTACACCTTCCTACTTTGCGCACTGATGCACTTAGTGAGGAAGAGGCGCCCCTTTGGTATCTAGACGCGAAAAAGGTTGCTACCCGTCTTGATGATATCGGCCTTGGTGATCAACTATTATGGGAAAGCTGGTGGTTGATTCCAGTCCAAGGGGATGGTCCTTTGTCTGCTACCTACACTTTTATTGGGGTGGCGCAAAGTGGTTTAGCTTCATCTTGGGATCCCACCAATTTTGGTCCTAGTACCGCGACCTCGGCTGGCAATGTTTTTGTGGATCAAGCTTCGAGTGCTGATCCTCTATATTTCGCTCGCCACCATAACCTGTTTATTGCCGGAAACTTTCCCTTTCAAGTAGAAAGCGTTTTGGCCGCGGCCAAAGGTGATATACCTGCTTGGACAAACGATGAACGCTTTCAACAATTGCGTAAGGCAATAGATGCCATGCTGAAAAAGGACGATCAACTCCAGTTGGTCCTCAATACGGCTAGTGTAGCGAGCAGTTTGCCGACCCTCTGGTACGATGCCACAGATCTTCGTTTTTGGCAAAACTATGCCGACTGGTGGGCTTTTGATTTTGAGCTCTTGGACTCTACTTGCCAAGTTACCACTTACTGTACCCCAAATCAGCAGGACTGGATTCCTAATACCACACGAGCAGGCTGGCTATGGGTACCTGAGATTAGTAAGTTGGCTTTTCCCCTGCTAGGTGGAACTATTGACACTATTACCAATGAGCTGCCGATTGCCCGCACGTGGCTAGGAGAGGGCGCTTGGAATCTCCGCCTTTCTCATACCGGTGGTGAGCAAGGTGGAGAAATTTGGGTTTTACCACATGGCGATACTGCCGCCTATCGTTCCTTTGCGGAGGAATATTTAGCACCAGAACAGATTACCGATCAGCACGATTACCAACTGTATCAATTACAGCAATTACAGCGCCCCGATGGTTTGGAATTTCTCACTGCTCGGCGGCATTGGCAACCGTGGTTTATAGAACTTCCTGGGATCCTGCTGGTCAGTGTATATCGTGAAGATCTGGAACGTTATCTCGATTATCAATTAGTGGGAGGAACACTGATGGGACAGCCCTTTTTCCTGGATTTATTCGAACACCTTCAATCCAGTATGAGGAATACTCATCAAGGATTCTTGCGCTGGGGACCACTGGCAGATCAAGAAACTCATTTTCTGCATCTACTATTTCCTGGGAAAAGCTGGGCTGCAGAAGGAGGAGCGGCATTTATCAGTGCTCCTTTGGCAAGCGGCGTACAAAAGGGCTTGGCTCATATCGGTACAGTGCCTCCCGAGGCCCTACCGGCCAGTATTCGCTGGACGCTGCCGTTAATGAGTGAGGAGGATTTACAGTTATTTTCGGTCATGGCGCACAAAGAGGCTTCCATTGCCCATTTCCTAGTTCAGTCTCAAAGTGGGAAAGTCTGGTTGATTGATTTGGAAGGAACTATCCTTTGGGAGCAAACGGCATTACCTCCGCTACTTGGTCCAGTTTGGCACTGGCGGGAACCAGGCGGGAGTCTGCGTTGGGGGGCTACTTCATTACAAGGACTATACATTTGGGATGCACAAGGGCAAACGATAGCCCTACCAGAAATGAGTTCCAGCCCAACCGCTGGTTTGAGTGTGTTTAGCTTTGATTCTCGAGGTACTCCTGTGTTGGCGTATCCCAATCACAATCACGAGCTTGAATTGCGAAATAGTAAGGGGCAGTTATTGGATGGCTGGCCCGCCGCACTTTCTGGTCCAGCTAAGGTAGACTTCCCACTCGTCCACTGGCAGGCCGACAATGAAGACTTTATCATTGCGAATACGCAAAGAGAGGGCTGGCAGATTTTTAATCGTACCGGGAACTATCAATATAGCTTGCCAACTGTACCGGAGGATATGCTTGGAGCACCAGCCTACGATTTTAACGCCTTGCAGCCTGAGCAAAGTCGATTGCTTGGGGCAACGGCTAGCGGCAAAGTCAACGTTTGGGATTTGGAGGGAAATATTATTCCTGTACCCTTGGGAAGAGGCCCGCTAGATCGCTGGTTATACCAAGACTGTTGGGGTGATCCGCGGCCGGATTATATTGCCCAGCGGGGCTCTTTAGTGCATTTATTTGCGTTTGAAGGTCAGGCTTTTACCGAACGTTGGCAACAGCGCTTTCCGGTGCCTCCCGATACACTCTTAGTTGCTCCAACTGCGGGTACGCTAGTTTTGAGCGAGTTACAGCAAAAGATTTGGCTGATTGATGAGTCGGGAAATATTCCATCGGCTTTTCCACTAGCCGGCAGCGGTGGTGCTAAACTAGTGCCAACCAGGGACAATACTTATGTCTTGGTTACATTACTAGATGGTCAGGTCTATGCTTATGATCTGATACTAAATAAGCTGTAAATGAAAATACTGTTAGTAGCTGCAACTACCTTTGAGCTTGCTCCGCTGATGCAAACGCTTAAGGAGAATGAGCGTCAGCCGTATCACTATTCACTTGGCAGACTAAGCATCGAAATCCTGATCACTGGAGTTGGGCTCCCCCTGACGGCTTTTTCGTTGGGGCATCGCCTGGCAGGTCGTCGTTATGATTGGCTGGTTCAGGCCGGTGTAGGAGGGGCTTTGGATCGCTCCCTGACCTTAGGCAGCGTAGTGCAAGTGGTATCTGACTGCTTTGCGGATCTCGGTGTCGAAGAAGCGGATGGTGCTTTCACCAGTATGCACGAAATGGGCTTGATTCCCAGCGATGAGTTTCCTTTTCGGGAAGGGCGTCTCTGGTTGAGCGAGGATTCAACATCCGACTTCCTACCGTCAGTACATGGGGTAAGTGTGAGTACTGTGCATGGTGAGGAAGATAGTATTAGGCGCTTCGCCGGGAAATATCCATTTGCCCAAGTTGAAAGTATGGAAGGTGCGGCCTTTAGTTATGCGGCACTTCAGCACGGCACCCCCGCTATGCAGTTGCGGTCCATTAGTAATTATGTAGAACGACGCGAACGTGCCAATTGGAAACTAGAGGAAGCCATCGCGAGTTTAAATAAAACACTACTGGAAATCCTGCAAACTTTAGCTACCGCCAATGCCGAGTAATGTGATGCTGATACGAACGAACACTTATTCGTTTTTTGGATATTTCTCCAAAAAGTTTTGCGCCGCAAGGAATTATTAGCTAGGTTTGTCGGAGTCAAGGAAAAGAAATTAACCTTATGACCAAGCAATCAAGCTTTTATTTTAGCAGTTTTTATTTTTTTGTTTCCGAATAGGAACTGCTGTTATTGCTTTGTCATCAGGATTAAATAAAAAACAGTGGTTCCGTTCTTAACGGGACCATTTTCATTTTACAGCCATGCCAACATACACCACCACAGGCTATTTCTTTTATGGCTTTTATTTCTTTTACGATCAATCGTAAAGGGGACTTTTGGTATAGTAATGTTGCTGCCTGGAAGCCCCGTAAAGCGGGGCTTTTTTTATGCTGATGTTGAAAAGGTTTGGCTGTCCAAACCGTATTCAAGTACAGCATATGCTGACCGTAGCGGAATGAGCTCCGCTCAGACCACTACGCGTCATGTATATGCCATGAACAATTAAATTAAAATGCAAACGACCTCCACCGAAACATCATCCACTACCGACTCCTCGGAACAGCTCACCCCATTGCGGGTGGGCATTCAAGGATATACTGGCGCGTTTCACGAAATAGCTACGCGGCGATTTTTTTCAGATCGACCACTGAGTATTGTGCCTGCACATACTTTTCCTGAACTCATCAGTAGCTTGCTTGACGGAAGTGAGATGGATATTGGCCTGATGGCAATTGAGAATACGTTGGCTGGAAGTTTGATGGCCAACTATCGCCTGTTGCTAGAGAATGCGGTTCGGATTGTAGGTGAAGTTTTTCTGCGGATCGAACAGAATTTGCTGGTATTGCCCGGAGTGAAAATAGAAGAATTGCAGGAAGTACACTCACATCCGGTTGCGATAGCGCAGTGCCGTGAGTTTTTCCTTCAGCATCCTCATATTCAGCTGGTGGAAACGGTGGATACAGCGCTGAGCGCACGAGAGGTCCAAGAGAATAGTTGGCGGCACGTTGGAGCAATTGCGTCAAATTTGGCAGCTGATGTCTACGATTTGGAAACCCTAGCCGCTGGTATCGAGACAAATAAACAAAACCATACTCGTTTTCTGGTACTGGAAAGAGATCGTGGTCAGCAGCCACCAGCTAAGGCCAACAAGGTATCGGTAAGCTTTACGGTAGACCATACCGTAGGAAGTCTTTATAAAGTGTTGGCGGTGCTTTCTGCTTACAATGTGAATTTGACTAAGATTCAGTCAGCACCAATCATTGGCAAGCCCTGGGAATACCTCTTCTTCATAGACTTTATGGCAGAAGGTGCCATGGGATGGGAACAGGCCTTAGATGCTATTCGTCCCATTACCCACGAATTACACCTCTTGGGTGCTTATGTACAAGGCGTAAAGAACTAGAAGATGACAAGTGATATCCAAGTAAGAACAGTAATACCCGCAGCCTCACGCCTAGGACAAGTGAAGGAGTACTACTTTTCTCGTAAACTCCGGGAGATTGCGCAACTGCGTGCCGGTGGAGCCAATGTATTGAACCTCGGTATTGGCAGTCCTGATTTACCGCCGCACCCGGCGGTGATTGAGCAGCTGCACCAGACCAGTGCCTTACACGACCATCATGGCTATCAGTCGTATCAAGGTCTACCTGCACTACGGGATGCTTTTGCTGATTGGTACGACCGCTTTTTCGCTGTTAGTCTGCACGCCCAAACGGAAGTGCTGCCGCTGATTGGTTCAAAGGAAGGTATAATGCATATCAGTATGGCTTTCCTGAATCCTGGAGATGAAGTGCTGGTGCCCAATCCAGGTTACCCAACCTACCGTTCGGCCACTGAACTAGCGGGTGGTGTAACTAGAAATTATACCCTAAAATCTACTAACGGTTGGTTGCCAGATCTAGAAGAGCTTGCGCAACAGGACCTAAGTAGGGTCAAGTTGATGTGGATCAACTATCCGCATATGCCTACGGGCACGGCCGCAACGCGATCTTTTTTCGAAGAGTTGATTCGCTTTGCGACTCAACACCAAATCCTGATTATCAACGATAATCCCTACGCCTTCATCTTAAATGACGAGCCGCTAAGCATTCATTCTATTCCCGGATCAAGGGCGGTAGCCTTGGAGCTTAACTCGCTAAGTAAGGCTCACAATATGGCAGGCTGGCGCGTAGGTGCCTTGGTTGGAGCAGCAGACTATCTGCAGATCGTTCTACGCTTCAAGAGCAATATGGATTCTGGCATGTTCAAGCCCCTGCAATTAGCTGCGGTTACGGCATTGCAGTTGCCCGCTTCCTGGTACGAATCTCAGAATACTATTTATGCCAAGCGGAAGGAAAAAGCGATAGCCTTACTGGAATTACTCGGGTGCGAAATTGCCGACGGTCAGGTAGGGATGTTTGTCTGGGGCAAGGTGCCGAATGGGGTAGGGGATGCCTACTCCCTCTCGGATCAGGTTCTCGCTGCTACGCACGTCTTTATCACGCCAGGTGGGATTTTTGGTAGTGCTGGAGAACAGTATCTCCGAGCATCACTTTGCAGCCCAATTGAAGTTTTTGAAGAAGCTATTGATCGTTTAACCGATTTCAAATTCAGTGTATAGTGGTAGTTACGATTGTAGGAGTAGGATTGATTGGTGGCTCGATGGCCATTACGCTGAAGGAAAACGGTTTCGCCAGTAAGATCATCGGGGTGGATGCAAGCCAAGAAAATCTTGATAAAGCCGTGCGCCGTCGCTTGATTGATGAAGATTTACCGATGTCAAAAGCTATTGAGCAGTCGGACATCATCATTGTGAGCACGCCAGTGGATACTATGCTGCAGTTGCTGCCAGCTATCCTTGATCAGGTAGACCAACAAGTGGTCATGGATATGGGATCAACCAAAAAGACACTCCTGGCGGCTATCGCGAACCATCCCAAACGAGGCCGCTTTGTGGCAGCACACCCCATGGCAGGCACGGAATTCAGCGGACCGGAAGCTGCAATTCCGAATTTGTACGATGGTAAGTGCAGTGTATTATGTGATGTGGAGCAAAGCGATGCCGATGCCCTTGAGATAGTGCAGAGTCTTTTCGATAGCATTCCTATGCGGATTGTTTACTTAAATAGTGAAGAGCACGATCTACATACTGCCTACGTCTCACATATCTCGCACATCAGCTCCTTTGCCCTGGCACTGACGGTGCTAGAAAAAGAACGAGATGAGAACCGAATTTTTCAGCTAGCGAGTGGTGGCTTTAGTAGCACGGTGCGTTTGGCTAAGAGTTCACCAGACATGTGGGTGCCCATTTTTCGGCAAAATCGCGATAATGTACTTGATGTGCTGGATGAGCACATAAACCAACTGGCCCGCTTTCGCAGCCTACTCATTAAGCAAGATTTCGACCGCTTTTATGAACAGATTGAAGCGGCCAATGAAATCAAGCGAATTTTATCATAGCCTTCTTTTCGTAGGAGGTGACCAATGAACTGATTTAAAGTATTGGTCTGCAGATGAGGTCAATGGATTGTTTTTACTGACAAGTCGCTTTTCGAGGAGCATACTTGGAAAGTACGCGACGAGAAAAAGACGAAGCTCAGAAGAAGCAAGGCATTAGGCCGCAATCCAGAGGGAAACTTTAAACCAGTTCAACTAGAAAAAACTAAAACGAATATAGGATGGAAATGCAATTTGAACCTATCAGTCCCAAAAGTGAACGTCCATTCGTCATTGCGGGCCCGTGTAGTGCGGAAACGGAGGGGCAGGTAATGGCTACGGCCAAAGCCTTAGCGCAACAGAATATTGACCTTTATCGAGCGGGAATCTGGAAACCTCGTACCCGCCCCGGCTCATTTGAGGGAGTTGGAAAAGAGGGTTTAGGCTGGCTGAAACGAGTGAAGGAAGAGACGGGGCTTAAGGTGACCACTGAGGTAGCAAAGGCCGAGCACGTTTACGAAGCGCTGAAGTACGGTATTGATGTGCTGTGGATTGGTGCGCGCACCACCGTCAACCCATTCTCAGTCCAAGAGGTGGCCGATGCGGTTAGCGGTATGGATATTCCGGTTTTGATTAAGAACCCAATTAATCCGGATTTGCCGCTTTGGATGGGGGCTATCGAGCGAATTTATAAGGCCGGTATCCGTAAGATTGGGGTGATCCACCGTGGGTTTTCTTTCCACGGGGATACCAAATATCGCAATGTACCACGTTGGCAAATCGCGATTGAACTAAAACGTACCTTCCCAGAC
>JBCBWU010000085.1:0-28236 GCA_039816955.1 Bacteroidota bacterium | reverse complement strand
CACTCGGAAAGCCTCTTCGCCAGAACCCACAATGGCTCAGGCTCATCAACACCACAAAAGTTTAAATCAGTTCATTATCTTTTCGAGTACCACCAGCGCGCTAAACATGAAATTTCACCCCGGCTGCCAGGATTTACAACAACATATTGACCACTACTGGATCGTGGATCAGGTAGATAAGGTATTCACTGCTGCACAGCCCTTGTACGCTTATCCTGGCATTACTCCGGAGCTCATTCTGGTTCTCGAAGGGCATTACCGCTGCCGTTATCAGGGTCGTTGGGAAAACGTGTACGAAAGTCGTTTGTACAGTTTCCTGGAACAAGACATTATACTAGACCTCTCCCCTCTTTCATCCTTCATTATTGTTCAGTTTAAATCTCGGGCCTTATCCTCTATTCTTCCGTTCCTCAACTGCAGGGCCGAACAAGTAATGGCTAATCCCATCTGCTCAGTGGAAGATGCCTGGGGTGATCAAATCATTAGAATTTGTGATCAACTCAAAGTATCTGCTAGCTCCGAGCGGGTTGCAATTCTAGATGAGTGGCTGAGCAGAAACCAGCACTCGCAGCACGGGAGTTTTTTATTGGAAATGGTCAGTGAAATGGGTGAAGATTATACGCCGGCCCAAATTCTGGATCGTACGGGCTATTCCCGTTCTACTTTGGAACGCCACTTTAAAAAAGATGCGGGCTTAACACCAAAACGTTACCAATCACTCCAGCGGTATAAAGCAGCCGTTCAGGAAATTTACCTTACCAGAAATACCGACTGGCAACATTATGTCCATACCTACGGCTACTTCGACCAGAGTCACTTTATCAAAGAAGTGAAACGCTACACCTCTTTCACGCCTTCCCAATTGATCCATACGCCGGGCTTACTGAGTTTTCGTCCACGCTAAAAGCTGACGATTTTTTACAATGGTGTTAAAACGCAAGGCTGTAGATTTGAGCAATCTTACAATACCATATGAAGCCACCCTATCTAATTCTTGGGGCACTAGCATTGCTGATGACCACCTGCAATACACTTGACACCGACCCCGATCGGGATCAGTTAGAAACCAGCTTACAAGCTATTTTAGAAGAAGCTCGCCGAGGGTCTTTTGACCAGATTGCTGGTGTTAGTATGACGGTCATCGCACCAGAGCTGGACTTACATTGGACTGGTACCTCTGGTTACGATAGTAAAGAGCGAGAAGACACCATCCGCGCCCAGCAGCCTTTCCGGATTGCCAGTATTACCAAAACTTTCGTGGCGGCGGCCATGCTTCGTCTAGTGGAACAAGGGCATTTGAGTTTGGAAGAGCCAATTGCCCAACAATTACCAGAAGAATACCTGCAGCTGCTCCGGCAAGGTGGCTACGATCCTAATACCATCAACTGGCGGCAATGTTTGAATCACACCAGCGGTATTTATGACTATGCGATGGGGGGCGACACTTACGTGGAACTAGCAAGAAATAACCCTCAGAAACGTTGGACTCGGAAGGAGCAGGTACAATTGGCTATGGAAAGCGGCCAAGCTACTGGCACCCCGGGTGAGCGCTACAGCTACGGCGACACCCCCTACATACTTGCCGGTGAGGTACTGGAGATGAGACAGGATACGAACTTAGGAATTGCACTCCGCAGTCTGTTGGGTTACGACAAACTGGGTTTAGAAAGCACCTGGCTGGAAAGTATAGAAGAGGCTCCACCCATTGGTCTGCCATTGGTACATTGCTATTTCCGTAATCTGGACGCCAGTAACTGGGATCCCTCAGTGGATCTGTACGGTGGTGGCGGACTAGTATCTACCACCCAAGACTTAGCCACCTTTTTTCATGGCCTCTTCAATGGTAAAGTATTTGAACACAATGAGACACTGGACCTCATGCTCGCCCCAGTAACCTATGCCGACACCTACCAGCCCGAGGACAATCCGCGCCACAAAGATTATCGGCTAGGATTATGGAAGGTGAAGATGTTTGGTGAGGATGCTTACATGCACGGCGGATTATGGAGTACCGGCATCTTGCACGTACCAAGCCTCAACTGTACCGTTGCCGTAAAATTCACCAACGGTTGGTGGGAACGACAGGTAAAGCAAATCATCCTAACCATCAAAAACGCGCAAGCCAAGAACTAATAAGTATCCCCTTATGCCAACTCTTGAAGTTCAAAATCTACACTTCAGTTACCAACGCCGACACCCGATCCTCAAGGATTTGAGTTTTTCGGTGCCGGAGCAAAGCATCTATGGCTTTTTAGGAAGGAATGGTGCTGGTAAAAGCACTACGATTCGGAATATCCTCGGTCTTCTCCGCCCAAAGCAAGGTCACATCCACATTTTTGGAGAAGACATGAAGCAGGCTCCGCGATCAATATATCGGCGCATTGGTGCCCTAATTGAAGCACCTTCACTCTACCCAAACCTTTCCGCTCAGGATCATCTTAGATTAGCTTGTCGGCACCAGGGAGTGAATGAACAGCGTATACCCAGCGTGCTGGCGCAGGTGGGACTGCTGGCGGCGAGAACAAAATTGAGTAGGCACTATTCTACGGGTATGAAACAGCGATTGGGTTTAGCTATGGCGCTGCTACATGAACCCGACTTATTGATCCTCGATGAGCCCATAAACGGCCTGGACCCACAAGGCATCAGTGATGTACGAGCGCTACTGCTGGATTTACAACAGCAAGGTAAAACCATTCTCCTTTCCAGTCATCTCCTCTCCGAGATTGAGAAGATCGCCAGTCACGTGGGGATCATAAAGGATGGCACCTTACTCTTCGAAGGTGATCAAGGAGCGCTACGCAGCTGGAAACAAGGACAACAGCAGCTGGAAATTCGGCTGAATGATCCGGAGCAGGCGAAAATGATAATCCCTGCGGATAGCATTGTCCAGCAGGACGGGCAGCGCCTAATCCTCCAACAAATGGACGAAAAAGCAGTAGCGGAATTGATTCGTCAATTAGTTCAAGCAAAACTTGAAGTCTATGAGGTCAAAAGGCTAACTAGCGACCTGGAACAACTATTCATGGAAATCAACCAGCACGAGGTATCATGAAGTACGCTCTTCCTCTTTTTCGCTCAGAAATCATCAAACTCAAGCGCAGTGCAGTTTGGTACATCCTACTGCTTGGTGTGGCCCTGACGGCGACCGGCGTCTTCGTTGGCCACTTGTTGGATGCGCACAATATGGTCAAGATTAATGTTGATCCTTGGGATCGCTATTTTAGGGCTGCGCTGGCGATTTTCAATATTTTCATTGTAGTGCCGTACACCGTCTTATTAGTAAGTGCTGTGATTTTTGTGGAGCAGCGCGCTAATGCTTGGAAGTACCTCTACACGCTACCCTTCCCTCGCGGGCGATTCTTCCTAACCAAATGGGTCTTGGTCGCACTACTCTATCTGGTGAGTATTTTGTTCCTACTCACAGGAGTAATACTATCCGGTTACCTGCTGGAGTTTCTTCGCCCAGAATATGAGTTTTCCTACTACCAGCCGCAATTCGCCTACTTAATGCAGGAAATGGGGCACTTCTTTCTGGCCAGTCTTGGCCTCATCGGTTTTCAGTACTGGCTTTCTTTGCGCTTCAGCAACATCTTAGTCCCACTTGGCATTGGTGTCTTTGGCTTTGTGTTTGGCATTATCATGTCCGTCACAAACCAGAAAATAGCGCTTTACCTCCCCTACTCTCTTCCGATGATCGTGCGAGATTTTGATATGTTCCGCAACGAACACATTCAAGACTCCTTCATCAGTGGACTCAATAACGTAGAAGTGCACAGTATTCTGATTGGTCTTGCCTTCTTACTACTTGGCTACTGGCAAGAACGGAATAGAAAAGTGGAGTAAGAGTGGTGCCCTTGGATTACTTCAAAACCTGTAGGATATCCCGATTTTCCAATACTTCAGCAGCTTCTGCTTCACCAATACCTACCCGGAACATACCATCTGCCAACTCAGTAGATTTAATGCTGGCATTTTCACCAAAAAGGCGAATAACCGGATATAGAAAGCGAGAAATCCGGTAGCTGAGGTTGGGTTCATCCCTGGGTACTACGGGGTAGATATAGCCCGGCCGAAAGGTATGGAAAGCCTTAAAACCCATCGCAGAAAGTTGGTTCTCTGCCGCGCCTTTATCTTTTGCAAAAGCGATACGGCTTTTCTCTGTACGATCGGCCCCTTGGCCACTCAGCAAACAAAAACGGGCCTCCGGAGAATACTGGTGCAAGCTTTTGGCGAAAGCCACCGGAATATCCACCGTAATTTTACGAAACATCTCCCGAGATACCGCTCCGGTGTACACTCCAATACAGAAGTAAGCAGCATCGACATTGCTGAAGGTGGTTTCGTCTGGCGTGTAGTCCGTTAAGTCTGCTACGATTAACTCTTGTAGTTTTTCGTGCTGTTGCTCTGAAGGACGACGAACAATACTGATCACTTCATCGACCTGATCGCTGCCCAGGCAAAATTCTAGTAAGTGTCCCCCTACCATTCCTGTGGCTCCGGCGATGATTACTTTCTTTCCCATTCTGTGTTGTGGATTATCTACAGGTAAAGTACGGGATTCCGCTGGCAATCAAAATGGCAATTGACAAGCAAAATTGTACTGGTTAATTAAATCGAGTTGAAACTATGTCAAACAACCATTGACGCGATGAATCGCGCCACTACGAAACATAACATCTCTACCTATTGATGGAATCAATGCAACTAATTCAACCAACTACGTCCGCCGAAGCTTTAGGCGTAGGAGGGCCACTAAACACAACTAATCGCCCCAGCCGAAGCCGCAGGCGAAGGAGGACCAACTACCCCACCACCATCATCTTACCACTATCCTTGGCTTCCAGCGCACTGGCCCCTTCTGATAGGAAGTCGTCTACTGCTTTTGCTGCTTCACGGCCTTCACTTATAGCCCAGACTACCAGGCTCTGCCCCCGACGCATATCACCGGCGGCAAACACTTTAGACACACTGGTCTGATAACCATCAGTTTGTACGTTGCCCCGGCCATCAAGCTGCACACCCAATTGCTCTAGCATACCTTCCTTTTGTGGGTGCAGGAAGCCCGCGGCAATGAGCAGCAAGTCACAAGGCCATTTCTTGCTGGTTCCCTTTTGTGGCACCATTGCCATACGACCGGTATTAGGATCAATATCCCAAATCACCCGCACGGTTTTGATAGCGGTAATATGGCCATCCTCATCGCTGATTATCTCCTCCGTCATCAGGGCCCATTCGCGTTCGCAGCCCTCATTGTGGCTGGTAGATGTCCGAAGAATCATGGGCCAGTTGGGCCAATTATTCGGATCGCGCTCCATCGCGGGTTTATTCAGGATTTCAATCTGAGTGACCGACTTAGCTCCGTGGCGGTTAGAAGTTCCAACACAATCTGCGCCAGTATCACCACCGCCAATGACGACCACATTTTTGCCTGTAGCTAGTATCGGAGACGCTCCGCTCAAATCAGCCCCGGCTACTCGTTTATTGTTTTGCTTCAGAAAATCCATAGCAAAATGGACGCCTTCGCTCTCACGACCAGGAATGCCTAAATCCCGTGGAATAGTAGAACCGCCGGTGAGTAAAACCGCCGCATAATCCGCCAGCAAGCGACCAACCGGAACGTTAACGCCAACATTCGCATTGGTTTGAAAACGCACCCCAGCAGCCTCCATCAATGCCAACCGACGATTAATGACTGACTTTTCCAGCTTGAAATCAGGGATGCCGTAGCGGAGCAATCCACCGATGGCATCATCACGCTCATAGACTGTAACGGTATGACCGGCACGATTGAGTTGATCCGCTGCGGCTAAACCGGCCGGGCCACTCCCCACAATAGCCACCTTCTTACCCGTTCGGCTTTTTGGTGGTTGCGGACGGACAAAACCTTGTTCAAAGGCCATTTCCACGATGCTCTTCTCAATATGTTCAATAGCCACTGGTGGCTGGTTGATGCCCAATACACAAGCGGCTTCACAAGGTGCCGGGCAGATGCGTCCAGTGAATTCCGGAAAGTTATTGGTACTGGTGAGTATCTCGTAAGCCTCCCGCCAATCTTCGCGGAAGACGGCATCATTGAACTCAGGGATCACATTACCCAGCGGACAGCCGTTGTGACAAAAGGGTACACCACAGTCCATACAGCGAGCTGCCTGCTCGACGGTTTTCTCCTCAGAAAATTCCTGATAGAGCTCCTTGTAGTCGCGCTTGCGATCTTCTACAGGGCGAGTATCAGGTAATTGTCGGTCGTATTTTAGAAATCCTTGTGGATCAGCCATTTTCTGGAATTAGAATGAGAGTTAGAATTAGAATGACCCGACTACGCCAGAGGCTTCGTCGGACAGGAGAATTAGAATGGAGTTGCTACGCCATAGGGGCTACTTTGACGCCGATGTTAGGCTTCTCCCTTTTGCGCTCTAGGACCGCCTTGTAGTCTCGGGGCATCACTTTAATGAATTGGGTGAGTGTTTGCTCCCAGTCGTTAAGCATGCCTAGGGCCAACTTACTGGAGGTATAAGCGAAGTGGTTGCGCAGCATTTGTCGGAGCAGTTGCTGATCGTCCTCGTTCAGTGGCTCTAAGGCTACCATTTCGGTATTGAGGCGTTCGTCAAAGTCACCATCGGCATCATGAATGTAGGCCATTCCGCCACTCATGCCAGCCGCAAAATTTTTGCCGGTCTTGCCCAGTACCACCACTAGGCCGCCAGTCATGTATTCACAGCCATGGTCACCAATGCCTTCTACTACCGTCTTCACACCAGAGTTACGGACAGCGAAGCGCTCCCCAGCCATTCCTTTGATATACGACTCGCCATCAGTGGCACCGTAAAAGGCAACGTTGCCAATGATAATATTGGTAGACGGGGCAAAGGTCGCTCCACGGTCGGGAACAACGATCAGGCGGCCACCAGATAAGCCTTTACCGAAGTAATCATTCGCTTCTCCTTCCAGGGTGAATTCGATACCCGCCGCACCGAAGGCACCAAAGCTTTGGCCAGCACTACCGCGAAAACGATATTGAATACTAGCATCTGGTAGGCCTTCTCCCATCCAGGCTTTACTAATTTCGTACGACAGCATGGTACCTACCGCACGATCCGTATTCTTGATCGGGAAAGTACTCGTCACCTTTTGGGCGGCAGTCAAGGCGGGTTGAGCGTGAGCAATAAGTTCGCGATCCAGAATATCATCGATACCATGATCTTGCGGAATGCGTTTGTACTGCCCTACCTCATCACCAACCGGCTCCTTGTAAAGCAGTGGACGAAGGTCCAGCTCTCGATACTTCCAATAAGCAATCTCTTGATTGACCTTGAGACGGTCAACGTGTCCTACCATTTCGTTGACGGTACGGAAGCCGAGTTCGGCCATGATTTCGCGTAAATCTTCTGCCAGGAAGCGGAAGAAGTTGATCACGTGTTCGGGCTTACCCGTAAAGCGCTTACGCAAGTCTGGGTTTTGAGTGGCGATACCTACGGGGCAGGTGTTGACGTGGCACTTACGCATCATAATACAACCTTCTACCACTAGCGCAGCCGTGGCCACACCCCATTCTTCTGCGCCCAAGAGCGTAGCAATAGCTAAGTCGCGGCCGGTACGCAACTGCCCATCCGTTTGCAATACTACCCGGTCACGAAGCTTGTTTTTCACCAAGGTCTGGTGACTTTCGGCCAAACCCAGCTCCCAAGGAAGACCCGCGTGACGGATGGACGAAAGTGGGGACGCCCCCGTTCCACCATCATAACCAGAAATCAGAATAGCATCAGCGTGTGCTTTGGCCACTCCGCTGGCAATGATCCCTACACCGGCCTTAGAAACAAGCTTCACGTTAATGCGGGCCTCGCGGTTCGCATTCTTGAGATCAAAAATGAGCTGAGCTAAGTCTTCAATGGAATAAATGTCGTGGTGCGGTGGCGGGGAAATCAGGCCTACCCCCGGCGTGGAGTGTCGTACCCGACCTATCCAATCGTCTACCTTGTGGCCCGGCAGCTGGCCACCTTCACCGGGCTTTGCGCCCTGGGCCATCTTAATCTGCAATTCACTGGCCTGACTCAGGTAATGACTGGTTACACCAAAACGGCCAGAGGCTACTTGCTTGGTAGCGGAGCTCATGTTGTTGCCCTCCTTATCTAGCTTATAACGTACTTCGTCCTCCCCTCCTTCTCCAGAGTTACTACGGCCACCAATACGGTTCATAGCTATCGCAAGCGTAGTGTGCGCTTCCCAGGAAATAGAACCAAAAGACATCGCGCCAGTGGCAAAACGTTTCATAATCTTCTCGGCCGACTCTACTTGGTCCAGTGGAATGGGTTGGCCTTTACGGAAAGCCAATAGTCCTCGTAGGGTCAAGGCCTTCTCCGTCTGATTATTGATTTCCGCCGCGTATTTCTTGTAAGAAGTATAATCGTTGGTCCGCGCCGCAACTTGCAAGTAGTGAATACTCTTAGGGTTGAACAGGTGTTCCTCGCCACGACGTTTCCACTGGTATACGCCACCAACCTCTAGCTGTGGATTAGGAATAGCTTGGTTTGGATAGGCCAAATCATGGCGAACCAGACTTTCTTTAGCAATGCCATCAAAACCAACACCCTCAATTCTACTCACGGTACCGGTAAAGCAGTGATCTACTACCTCTTTATTTACTCCAAGTGCTTCAAAGATTTGCGCCCCCTGATAAGATTGCAATGTAGAGATACCAATCTTAGACATGATCTTGAGTAAGCCCTTGCCTACTGCCTTATTGTAAACCTTGATGTAATGATCGCGGCTCTGCTCTTGATCAAATACGCCTTGCTGATACAGGTCAGATATAGTGGCGTAAGTCAGATATGGGTTGATGGCGCTGGCACCGTATCCGATCAGCGTTGCAAAATGATGGGTTTCACGCACATCACCCGCTTCGATAACTAATGAAGTTTGGGAACGAAGCCCCGTACGTACCAAGTGATGGTGAATAGCGCCGGTAGCCAACAGGCTAGGAATTGGCGCGTAATAGGCGTCCGCTTGCCGATCGCTGATGACCAATATATTGTGACCGTTCCGCACCAGGTCCTCCGCCATAGCGCAGATATGATCGATGGCCGCTTTGAGGCGACCGGCTTGTCCACCTACTTTAAAGATCGCATCTACTACTCCTGTTTTGTACTGCGGATGGTGGAGTTCTTTGAGCTTAGCGGTATCGTTATTATCGAGTAAGGGTTTATCCAAATGAATAAAACGAGCGCGCTCCGGCTTGACGTCCAGAATATTATCTGCCCCACCCAGCATGGCAAATAGCGACATGACCGAACGCTCGCGAATAGGATCGATCGGAGGGTTGGTCACCTGGGCAAATAGTTGCTTGAAGTAGTTACTCAGGTGCTGCGACTGCTGCGACAAACACGCCAAAGGAATATCCGCCCCCATAGAACCTATAGGATCCTTTCCTACCGTAATCATGGGTTCGATGATGACTTTCAAGTCTTCTTTGGTAAAACCGTGAAGCTGCTGCAGGCGGAAGAGCGTTTTCTTATCGAGTGAAGTACCCGGGCGCTCGTAAAGCGGCAGGTCCTCCAGGCGCAATTGATTAGCCGACAACCATTCCCGGTAGGGTAAACGACGACAAATAGTTTCCTTCAATTCCTCATCACCAATTACTCGATGCTCTTGTAAATCGGCAATGAGAATACGTCCCGGCTGTAGGCGTCCTTTAAGGATAACTTTGGTTTGGTCTATCGGTAAAGCACCCGCTTCTGATGCTACAATCAGACGATTATCCTCCGTAAGGCAGTAGCGAGAAGGACGAAGACCATTACGATCTAAAGTAGCACCTACCAAAATTCCATCCGTAAAGCAAATACTTGCTGGCCCATCCCAGGGCTCCATCATAGTTTTGTGGTATTCGTAGAAGGCTTTCTTATAATCCGGCATCTCATCATCGTTCTGCCAGGCCTCCGGAATCATCATCATTAACGCATGCGGTAGACTAAAACCGTTGAGCACCAGAAACTCCAGTACGTTATCAAAATTACCAGAATCTGAAAGTTGATCCCCGCAGACCGGTAAGAGTTTTTCCAGTTCTTCCTTCGTGAATTTATTGGATTGAAGCAGGCTTTCTTTACTCTTCCACCAATTCAGATTACCCTTTACCGTATTGATCTCGCCATTGTGGGCAATCATACGAAACGGTTGCGCCAATTTCCATTTGGGTAGCGTATTGGTAGAAAAGCGGGAATGGATTAAAGCAATGGCTGATTTGCAGCGCACATCTTGCAAATCTGGAAAGTAAGGACGCAGTTGCCAGGTGGTCAACTGACCTTTATAGACCATGGTCTTGTAGGAGAAAGAGGCAATGTAAAAGTGGTCCTTGGTCTGTGGATAGGTTAAGTGAATGTTATGAACCGCGTACTTTCTAAGCACATAGAGACGGCGTTCTAGCGCAGCTGGCTCTAGTGGCTCCTTGGGAGCAACAAAAACCTGCTCCATCCGTGGTTCTACCGACATTGACGTTGGCCCCACCTCTTCATTGTCAGTGGCTACTTTGCGGTAGCCCAATCGTACCAGGCCTAATTCATCTATGTAATCGTCGAATAAAAAGCGGCATTGTTCACTGAGATGTTTATCCGCAGGGAAGAAAACCATACCAGCACCATACTCCCCAAAGGCAGGTAACTCAAAGCCGTTTTCACGACACTTATCTACTAAAAATTCGTGGGGGAGTTGGATCAATATACCGGCACCATCACCGGAGTTAGGTTCGCAGCCACAAGCGCCGCGGTGCTCCATATTAACCAGCATACCCAGGGCATCCTCAATGAGATCGTGCGTGGGAACACCATCTAAATTTGCGATTAGCCCAGTACCACAGGCGTCCGATTCCATCTCCGGACAGTAGAGGCTAGTGCTAGCATCTCCATCTAAAGAAGGTGATTCGGTTGTTGTAGGTGGTTGTTGCGGTTGAGCTTCTTGGTCGTTTTGCGAATGATCTTGGTCGTAGTTCAGTTCTTGCATAGAAGGTCATCGAAATTGATAATTCTATCAAGTTAGGGCAGCTGCTAATAAAAGTGTGGGCTTAATATTTCGGATTAGCAGGGCCTATAAAAATAAGAGCTGATCATTAGAAAACTCGCAAGAAAAGACCTCTATTACTAGATATACTACAAGCCAAAAGCATTAAAATGACAACAGTCAACAGCTTAGCATATATTCTTTTCACCCCTTAGAAAAAGGATAAGAATAGCGTCAAAACAAAAACTCACCTCAAAAAAAACAACCCAAAGCACATTAGCACCTTCAATAATTCTGTTTAGGAAAAAGGAGCTTATTGAACGACAAACTCCTTTCCAATCCGATTTTACTCCAGTCTCTAAGCGTGCCTAAGCACCCATTTTCTAGTTGCGCAGAAAATCCGCAGGATTTAGACGAGCCGCTTTAATGGTTTGGAAACTGATGGTCCCCAAAGCAATAATAATAGCAAGCGCTCCAGCCGCCGCAAAAACGGTCCACTGGAGATCAATACTGAAAGTAAAATTGGTAGATAATACTTATCAACCAGCCCCAGCAACTTCTGTTCCAAATCAGCTACATCTGTCCCTTCTTGTAAACGGACATAAGTATGGTAATTATTGGCCCGCCAGTATTGTTGTTCTCCTTGCTAAAACTTAACTTCAGTAAGGGTAACCAGAAAGTCGATTGGAGCCAAATGGGACTGTATGGGCATGTCACGCATGACACCACTGATCACGTAGGGCTAATCTAGCTCGTCATTGATAATTAAGGATTTGCCAATTGGGTTTTCTTCTGGAAAATACTGAGCAGCTTTTCTAGCAGAGATTACTATGGATAGAGTAATGCTTGCGCCATTGGCGCGGGGAAAAACACATGTCCCGCCCAAGCCTCCGGGAAGATGGTATTGTAGGAAACCATACGAAAGAGGCGATCCCCCTCTGCATAGTGCTGATCGTAAGCTAACTCATCTTTGATGTACAAGCTGAGGAGTAAACAGGCGGCCATTCCGAGCGCAAAGCCACCAATTTTGATGAAGGTAAACACCTTCTGTTTGAGTATCTGCCGTAGGGCAATGCGAGCATTCATTTTTAACATGTCGGGTGAAATTAAAAGGTCAAAATTTTTAACAGTCGATAAACAGAAAGAGCGAATCACATCCCAAGCGAAGTAACGACGGGCGGCAGTGGTTCCTTTTTCTGCTTCCCGTATAGCAAATAGTTCGTGTATGTCTCCTTGTATTTCTTCCAGTAAATCCGGATGGCAAAACCACTCCAGAAATTGATCGGCCCAAGGCGGTGGACCGGTAGGTGGCCGACTCATACAAACCCAGGTTCGTACCCAGATCAGGTAGGCGCCCCCAGAGTTGGTTGCGGATCGAGCGAATTTCAACCAGCGACGTCTCCCCTTCCTGGGTTATACTAAATAGTCGCTTCCGGCGCCCACCTCGTTCTTTTGTGGCTTCACTCCAGTGCGAACGCACAAATCCTTTTTTCTCCAAACGGCGTAAAGCGGCATGTACCGCACTGATATTTACACTGCGATTAGCTTCTTCAGCCAAGGCTTCCATCACTGAAATACCGTAGGCCGAACCCGCTTGCACTGCCACGAATAACAGCACCAATTCTTCAAATTCACCTAAGTGTTTACGTCCCATGAGTCGATTATTGTGAACCCACCATTTGATTTACAAAAGTAAAAGCAATCTATATCTTTCACTTTTGCAAATGTTATATCCCGTAGAGATGCCTTGCAATGCGTCTCTACGGGAACTATTTTTTCTTAAAAATGATTTTGGAAATTGACGACTATGGCTATCTTTGCAGCCGCTCCGTAAAAGAAGCTAAAGTGCTTCGTTCATTTGCGGTGCCAAATCAATTCAACCGGAGGAATGGCAGAGCGGTTGAATGCACTGGTCTTGAAAACCAGCGTACCGAGAGGTACCGGGGGTTCGAATCCCTCTTCCTCCGCCGACGCCCACCGAAGTTCCGAATAAAATGAGGAACGAAGGTGGGCTTTTTTGTTTCTACTATTCTCTACTTTCTATTTGTACACTCGGTGCGCTGTAGCGACGAAAAGCTCTACACTGGCACCACGAAGAACCTGTATGATCGCCTATCTAGGCATCATAAAGGGCACGTTGCATTTACTAAAGAACTGCTCTTTACTTCCACTTTTAGCATACTCTTCCTACCCTCTACTAGCTCTCATACTTGATCGATTTAGTCTGGCTGTTTTCATAATTCCTCCGAAAAACACAGGCTCTCCTAGTCACGTTCCGTCCTTCAGTACTGTATATAGTTGAAAGCAAACAAAATGCTCTTTCTCTACTAAATTTTATTTGCCATGAAAAACAACATTTTTTTCTTCGCGCTTTTTGCCCTGTTCTTTCTCACCTTTTCTTGTGAAAAAGACAGTTTCTCTCCCACAGTTGAAACGGGTCCTACACTACCCGCTGAAGCTGAAAGTCTTCATCCACTATCCGTCGATGATATGGATAAATGGCTAAGGACACAGTCCACCTTATTCACCGCTTATCAAGCACCGGTCGAGAATATCGAAATCGCTACATCCTTCTTAGCGGACTTGAAAAGCCAGTTTACTTTTGGTACTGAGCAAACAATGTTCAAAGGTCTGAAGCCAATTTGGTCGCTAGCGGAGTACCACGAGTTGTCGCAAGGGGAACTACTGACTGTTCCTTTATTCCGATTGGATACGGACTTGATGCCACGGAATTTTTTGAATTTATTGCGCACTGAGTCAAGTTCAATAGCTGTTGGTCTGATCACTACAGATGAACTGGATGAATTTCACAGCTTACCTAATTATTATCACAAAAAAGCCTTGTCTTATACAAATACTGAACCATCAGCGACATTGGCAACGCTTCGCCCACGTATCCATGAGCGCAGTGGTTCTCGCTGCTAATATTTATGGGGCTATATTGAGGTAGTCGGTACTAACCTTGATGAAGCACCAACATCTTATGGGCAATATTTCTCGGTCTTAGACTGCCCCGAAGATGAAGAAGACTTTAGTGAATATCTCGGTGAAATTCCACCACAAGTCACTGTTGAGTCTCAGACCAGTATCTGTTCTTCTTCCTTAGGAGTCGCTTATGACGCTGGATCCGATACGTACAGCATTGGTCATGGTAACTTCACCTTAGTCCTACCTAGTGATAGTGGTGGATTCAACTGGCTAAGTCTACCAACTGGCCTTTGTACCACCGATTTACCTGCTCAATTCACTAATATCCCTGCCGTAGGTAATGTCACTTTTACAGCAGATGATTGGATGGCAATCTACCAATCTGCTTGGAGTGCAACGGTGCAGGAATTCTCCTACACATGGCCTGCAACTGGTGGGGTACCTGCTGCACTCATAGCGCTACGCACTGCCTTTATGAATCAGCTTTATGCCAATATTATTTCTCAGGTTCGGGCACAAATTTTAAACATGGTTGATTGGAATCAGATTCCTGAAGATCAATTAATTACTCAAGGAATGGGCGCAATCGATGCAGCAATCAGCTCGCAGCTACCCAATCTGAACACCGTTTTCGCAACGGGTTGCGGTAATGCTCAGGCTACTCCAACTGTATTTGGCTGTTAGTCTAGTTTTTGGCTAACCCGTTCAGAGCGCTTTTTCAAGGGAGTCTGGAAGTAATTCCGGGCTCCTCCCTCTCTGTTTCTGAAAGCACCTTCATAACTCGATGGTAATTCTAGGCCTTCTCTGTTCTGGCATTAAAATGTAAAAGCAGCGCTCCAAAAGTTCGCCAAATAAATGAGTTCGAAGCCCCCTTTTCCACTAGCAATCAGGTAGAGAATACTTGCACCAGCTACAGCGCCTAATACCTGCGAAACAATGTAGGGTAAGAGTTCCTTGCTATCGAATCGTCTGCCAGCCCATAAGCCAAGCGATACCGCTGGATTGAGGTGACAGCCAGACACGTGCCTAATTGGGTAGGCCATAGTCAAACCAAAAGCTATGGATACTCCTACACATCTGATACCAGGTATACTCTGATTAACCCGTCAAAAGTGCGCCACAGATGCCAGTTCCCACCACAAAGTAGACGATGGCTATGATTTTCAAGACTTTGCTTGCCTGGGGCTTAGATTGCTTGATCCAAGCAGAAATACCCAGCAGGATGAAGGCAGGTAAGTGCAGAATAAGGTAGGCCGTAATGACAAAGGGAAAGAGGTTGCCAACTTCAAGTAATAGAGACATTAGGCGGTATCTTGTAGTTGTTGTAGAATGGCTTTGCGATCATCGCGATACAGCAAGTTCATCGTCTCAAATGGAATAATACGATTGTTCTTATCGACGATGTGAACGCAAGATTTCTTAATGGCCCGAACGTCAAAGTTGTAGGCGTCAATGAACTGCATGATGATCACTCGGAACAGGTTGTCGTATTGTAGCCCTGGCGCAGCAATCTGTGGCAGACAACACAGAATAGAATGCAAGTTTTCATCCGCTTTCGCTACCGACTTAGCAGTACTAAAAAGTGATAGCATTTGCTGCTGCAGGTGCTGATCTTGTTCGTATACAATGGTATTGCGGCTGCTATCTAGCAAGTCCGCGGGATTGATATAGCGGGTGAGCGGAGCTACCCCCTCCCCTATTTTCAGAGCATAACCCATCACTAAGGCATCCGGATTGCAGGGAACAGGGATCAGGTCATCGGATTCAAAAATGGAACTTTGTTCCAAGATCTTCCGTCGTACCTCAGTGAGGGTAATTCTATCCGTCCGATGGTCGAAGTTCTCTAAGCGGCCAGCAATTTGGGTAGGTTGAAAGGTTACTCCACGAACACACTTTTGCCGCAGGGCAAAGTCGATAATGGCACCCAGTTCATCATCATTTTGGTGTTTCTGTACGGTAACTACCAGGGTCGTGGATAAATTCAGCTCGTTGAGATGGTGCAGTGCTTGTTCCCTGATATCCCAAAGGTCAGCGCCACGCATCTGCTGCAGGACTTCGTTGCGGAAAGAATCAAACTGCAGGTAGATCTCGAAATCGGGTGCGTAGCTGGCCAGACGGTACACGAAATTTCGATCCTTGGCGATGAGAATCCCGTTGGTATTTAACATCAAATGCCGGATGGGGAGCGACTTGGCATAATCGAGAATCTCAAAGAGTTGGGGGTGGAGTGTGGGTTCTCCGCCGCTGATCTGTACCACATCCGGTTCCTTTTCGTTGGCTACTACCGTATCTAGCATTTGTTTCACCTCTTCGAAGGTCCGATGTCGTCCGTAGGTTGGTGAGGAACCAGCATAGCAAGTGGGGCAGCTTAAATTACAGCGGTCCGTGATCTCGACCACCGTCAGGCAGGAATGCTGTTCATGATCCGGGCATAGGCCACAGTCGTAGGGGCAACCATAGTGGGTTTGGGTATTGAAGCGATGTGGTGTTTCGGACGGTTTGTTGTAATTGCGAATGTTCTTGTAATACTCAACATCATCCGCAATCAGCACTTTGGAACGCCCGTGTTCCGGACAGCGTTTCAGCATGTATACCTTATCATCTTCAAAGACAATTTTAGCGTCAACCCGCCGTAGGCATGTGGGGCATAAGCTTAGCGTAAAGTCATAGTAGGTGTAATTTCTGACTGGCATATTTTAGGTAGTGTCGAATTGTTCTTTGGTAGTACAACCAGCACAATAGGCATAACCATTGTATACTGCTAAGTCCCGCAACAAAGAACGCGTTAGGTTTAATGAATTCGATGCAGAATCTAAAACCAAAATACGCAATCATAAAGAACTGAAAGAGGTGGCCGTCCGGTAATCGACGAACGGACTGAAGTCGATGCAGCCCCCAAAAGAGGAAAATCAGAAAAACGATCTCGTACAAAGCTATAGGGTGACGTAAGAAGCCATCCCCCAAATCCATTGCCCAGGGTACCTCGCTTACACTACCGTAAGTAAACTCCTTTACACCGGACAGGAAACAACCAATACGGCCAATAATGATACCCAAGATGATGGGATAGGTAAATAAATCGCCAGATCTGCGCTCCTCACCAATCATTTTCTTAGTCACCTCTACGGCAATCAAACCACCGAAGAGTCCGCCCATAATCGTTTTGTTGTTGAGGACTGCCACGATCATCTCAGCAGATTGGATGGGCTGTGGGTTCTCGAGGTAGCCCATCAGTCTGGATCCAATCAAGGCACCAATTACTGCGCCAAGAATAATCGACAAACGATGTTCTCCAGAAATGCGATCCCCTTGTCCTTTACGGAGTTTGATATAGTAGCGAAAGGCAATGAAAAAGGCAAGATACTCCAGCCACAAGTGGACATTGACGGTCCTACCGAAAACAACGGGTTCAAATGGTATTGTCCAATCCACGCTTGCCTTTTTCGAAAGGTACAAAGTGCTGACCGAACAAGGCTATTAGAAAGAGTACTAGATTTGATTAAGAAGTGCTAATGCCGCGCTCCCTTCCAGGTGCCGCCGTAGCGATAAAAGCTCCCTTTCTGGTGTTGCTTACAACAAGTTTCACAGACAAACACCCAGGCTTGGCCTTTTTGCAGTTGTACACGAAACATGATGGAGAATTCCTGTTTACAGGTATGGCAAGTTTTGGTTTTCATCAAGAACCGTTTGAATTGCTCTTGAAACGGTACAAGACAGAAATTGTTGATCAATACTGCAAACCCTCCGGTGGCACCTTCTCCAGATGGACATCACCGAAGGTCACGCTTACCGTAATCATGGGGTGAGTTTCTCCGCGCCGAGGTTTAATTTGCACTTTTTGCACTTTTTGCACTTCTGGCGTGTCTTCTAAGGCTAGCAGACGAAGATTATCCGGAGCATCTACCTTTCCGTGAGTTGCGGTTAGGGTGTACCCGAATAGATCAGCGTTATCGCCATAGAGGAATACCTCTGATTTTTCAGCGCTAATATCCAGACCTAACAATCCCGCAGTCGGCGCTAACTTAAGAATACCGTACTGGGCATTGATCTGATAATTTCCGGCAATCTCGTAGAGCGTCACATCGGAACGGCGAGCATTGATGGTGACGTTGCCGTCAATCTTTTCCCCGATGATATCACCGAAGCGCGTTCGGATATCCAGTAGTCCCTTTACATTATCAATATCAATTTGGCTGTACTCACCGAAGATGCGTAGGCGGTTGGTGAGGTTTGAGATGTTGGCCGCGCCGAAATAGTTTTTTACGTAAACGGGGCAGTCTTCCGGAAGGGTGATATAGTATACCACGGTTAGGATAGACTCGGTTTGCTCTCCCCCACCAAAGCGGTAGTTACGCAGATATACCTTGTTGCGAATGCGTTCGGCCACAAAGTTTACGGTTTCCAGGTCCGTCTCGGCGGTAGCCTTATCCGGGTGCTTCGCTGAAATTTCCAAGCGCAGACCAATCTCGCGCTTGTCCCAAGTTTCTACGAAAATCTCCGCCTTTTGGCCTTCTACATTGACTTCGTAGCCATCCTGGTAATTGAACGTCTTTTCAATTATTTTGGTGACGACCTGCACCACTTCCTGCGCCGAGAGCTGAACAGCAAAGGCCAGTAGGAAGCCGATTAGCAAGCTATACCGCATAGATTATGCTTAGATTTGTTCGATAATTTGCCGATAAATATCCGTGCGTTCCCGCTCGATATCGGCCATTTGGCGAATGAGTTGTGGGTCCTGACCATAAGATACCAGCATGGCTTCTACATCCTGATGAGCAGTGTTCAATTCTTCGTACTCTAGACGCAACTTATTGATAGCTGGGTCATTCATCCCTGCTAGTACCTCCTCTAGTTTGGCGAAAGTAGGTTCCTCCAAGTTCCAGTCTTGGATAACGCTGAACTCCTGTACGGTTTCCTGGGCGTATTGCAGACTTACTTTTGGTCCGGGCTCGTACCACAACCAGGCGGTAGCTGAAATCAACAAGGCCACGACTGCTGCCCATCCCAGTACCTGACGACGACGCACCACGCGTAGTTGGCGTTGATCTGCATCTTGATCCAGCACTCGGGTCAGCCGATTCCAAACCCCTACTGGTGGCGTGTAGGCAGGAAGACGATCAACTGCGTCATTCAGCACCTGTTGGTCTTCTTCTGAGTCCTCCAAGCCTTCACTAATCTTGTCCCACAGTCCATCCGGCGGGGAAAAGGTTCGCATTTGCTGGAGAGCCTCCTGAAGCTTATCCTTATTGTGTTCGTATAGCATCGTGCTTACGCTTAAATTTTAGTGTTATTTAACGGTACTTGGCTAGGCTTTGGCGCAATTTCTTCTTTGCGTAAAACAGTTGAGACTTTGATGTTCCCACCGAAATTCCCAACATTTCCGCTACTTCCTTATGGGAATAGCCTTCTACTTCGATCATCACAAATACGGAGCGATATCCGGCCGGCAGGGCCTGAATCGCTTTTTCCAAATAATCCGCATCCAGATGATGCCCCCAATCAATAACTTGGTCGCGTTGATGATGATCTTCCAGGCTTTCCATCTTGATCTCACGGCGAATACGCGAAAGGGCCGTTCGTACCACGATAGTTTTGATCCAGGCACCCAGCGTCGATTCTCGACGGAAGCCGCTTAGGTGTCGAAAGACTTTTACAAAGGCTTCCTGCAAAACATCATTTGCTAATTCAAAATCAGAGGTAATCCGATAAGCGGCTGTGTACATCGCACGCGAGTAGCGATCGTAAAGCTCTTTTTGAGCCAGACGATGGCCCTGCAAGCAGGCATCAATCAGTTCGGATTCGGTCATAGCGGCCGTAGTCATCATCTAGTCAGTGTTGGTCACAATAAAACCACCCGGGTGTATGAGTCATATCGTGGTTCATAAAAGCAAAAATACAACCTTACCGCTCGTATTGACCAGCAATCAGTTTTTGGCGGGATCCGCAGCCAAAGTCGCTTACTGAGTTAAAAGAGAGTAGTTTGGCCATACTTGCTTGAATGCATGTGATTTAATGAGTCAGATAATTACAAAACGGTTGTATATTGGGAAAAATTCTTTTCGGCGGGATGGGCCAACTCATTCCGCCTCTATCCCGACTATCTATACCGGCTTTCCCCAAGGACCACTACTGCATTGTCCTTCCATAATCCTTTGAATGCATTCACCTGATCAATAGCGATCTCCTCAAGTCATTTGTACTAGAGCGGGAGATAGGTTGTTGCGGTGGTCAAAAATTCTATGATTCTATTATAACGCCTGCAAAAGCTTGAGAACGTTTCATGAAAAATAATGTTCTTCATTGGTCCGTGACAGTAGCACTGGCGGGCTTCCTCTTTGGTTTTGATACCATTGTGATCAACGGCGCGGATAAACCCGTGCAAGCCCTTTGGCAAACCAGCGATTGGTTTCACAGTACTTTTATCATGTCCATGGCCCTTTGGGGTACCGTGGTTGGGGCCCTATTCGGAGGCATCCCTACCCAGCGTTTGGGTCGCAAAAAAACCTTATTCTGGATTGGTATACTTTACCTGGTTTCGGCCATCGGCTCGGCATTTGCCCCTAGCCCTTTGGTGTTTTCAATATTCCGCTTCCTGGGTGGTTTAGGCGTAGGTGCATCATCCGTAGCCGCGCCCGTTTACATCTCCGAAATTGCACCTTCAGATAGTCGTGGACGCTTGGTAGCCCTCTATCAGTTCAACATCGTTTTTGGTATTCTCATTGCTTTTCTTTCCAATTGGCTCCTGGGCCAGTATTTGTCGGAGACCGTTGCCTGGCGCTGGATGTTGGGTGTAGAAGCTATCCCTGCAGCTCTATATAGCCTGGTAGTCATTAGCATTTCCGAGAGCCCACGCTGGTTGATTTTGCAGAAAAAGGATGTAGCGGCAGGAAGAGCAGTATTGGAAAAGATCTATTCGGAACCCTCTAGAGTGGCCGAAGAAGTAACCGCTATCCAAGCTTCAACGGCCAATACTGTCAGCACCGAATCCGGCCCCGGCTTCTTTTCTGGTAAGTACAACCTACCGATTCTACTGGCCTTCCTGCTCGCCATGTTCAATCAATTGTCGGGCATTAACTTCGTCTTCTACTACGCTACCCGGATCATGGAGGAAGCGGGTATGACTGCGGAGACCGCCAGAGCCTCGGGAATCTGGCTGGGGTTAGTTAATTTCTTATTCACTTTTGTTGGCTTATACCTCATCGACCGCATGGGGCGGCGTTCTCTTATGTACATTGGCTCCATCGGCTACATCACCTTCCTAGCATTGGTATCCTATGCCTTCTTTACGGGAGCTACTGGTGGCTGGGTAGTTGCTATGATTTGTGGTTTTATCGCCTCCCACGCGGTGGGCCAGGGAGCTGTAATTTGGGTATTTATTTCAGAAATATTTCCCAATAAGGTACGTGACTTTGGCATGTCCTGGGGCTCAGGCACACACTGGGTCTTTGCAGCCATCATTACCATGATTACCCTTCCCATGACCAAGCTTTTCTCAGCTGGTACCGTCTTTGCCTTCTTCGCTTTCTGTATGGTACTCCAGTTGTTATTTGTGCGGTTTATGATGCCAGAAACCAAAGGGGTTTCCCTAGAAGAACTACAACGAAAATTGACCAAAGAATAGTAGAGCCTTACCATAAATAAACATCATCATGTACACCAAGAACTGCCTGTTAATTGCATCGCTGGGGCTACTGCTCGCAGCCTGTGGTGCGGACTCGGATATTAGCGAGGAAGATAGCACTCCAAGCTACAGTGAACAACACCGTCCTCAGCTCCATTTCTCACCACCGGCCAAATGGATGAACGATCCGAATGGCATGGTCTTTTTTGAAGATGAGTACCATTTATTCTACCAGTATTATCCCGATAGCACAGTCTGGGGTCCTATGCACTGGGGGCACGCCGTAAGTAAAGACCTCGTTACCTGGGAGAACCTCCCTATTGCCTTAGCGCCAGACGAGCATGGCTACATCTTTTCCGGTAGTGCGGTAGTAGATTGGGACAACACCAGCGGATTCAGCGAAGATGGTGAGCCACCACTAGTAGCCATTTTCACCTACCACGACCCGGAAGGAGAAAAAGCAGGTGCCATTGACTTCCAAACCCAGGGCATAGCGTACAGTACCGACCGCGGACGTACCTGGACGCCTTACGAAGCAAATCCAGTGATCCCCAATCCCGGCATTCGTGATTTCCGTGACCCCAAGGTGATCTGGGATACTGATTCGGATCAGTGGGTGATGGTGCTCGCCGTTGATGATCATGTGGATTTTTACGGATCAAAAAACCTCAAGCGGTGGCATAAGCTGAGTAGTTTTGGTAAAACCGTTGGTGCCCACGGCGGAGTTTGGGAATGCCCAGACCTGTTCCCCATTTGGTTATCAGAAACGGGTTCCAAGAAGTGGGTCTTGATCTCAAGTATCAACCCTGGCGCTTACAATGGTGGCTCCGGAACACAGTACTTTATTGGTGAGTTCAATGGCCGCAGCTTCCGCATGGATCAGGAGTTTGGTGCGCACCTAGCCCGGAATGCCCGGGCTACTGGTCAGCCTGCCTGCTGGCTGGACTTTGGCCGCGATAATTATGCGGGCGTGACCTGGTCAGATATAGCAGAAGATGACGGACGTCGTATATTTTTGGGTTGGATGAGTAACTGGGATTACGCGCAAGTTGTACCCACCCAGAGCTGGCGAAGCGCGATGACGCTACCGCGAACCCTAGAGGTACGTAGCACTCCGCAAGGGCCGCGCATTTTCCAGTCGTTTCCAGAAGAATTACATCAGCTCCGAGATCAATCCCTGACTATTCCCATCAAGGAGGAGGATTCAACTGTTCGCTTGAACGGCGTTGATCCTACCCAGTTGGAGGTGGTACTGGAGAGCCTTATTGGTGAAGAGGGACAAATCTACTTTGAACTGAGTAACCCCCAGGGTGAACGGTATCGTATTGGCTTTAATGCCACCGAGAACGCCTACTTCAGTGATCGTACGGCAGCGGGCAAGAAGGATTTCTCCGAAAAATTTGCCGAAGGCATACACTACGCACCAAGGCAAATACCAGGCGTCTTGATCAAGATGCACCTGGTATTTGACCACAGTTCGGTAGAACTCATCGCAGATGATGGCCTGGTAGCCATGACAGAACTCTTCTTCCCCAATGAGGATTTCACGGAAATCAAATTGGTGAAAGAAGACGAAACCACTGCCGTTCAAGAACTGACAGTATACAAGCTACAAGGAATCTGGTAATAGGATAGGAAAGCTCAATTGTAACTCGCTGACAATTGAGCTTTCCCTATTTTACTCACTGGCCTCTATTCCACGCTCAACTCAATAGAAAGATCTGGATTCTGAAAGTCAAATCCAGCTTGCTGTGCTCTTGCCGGACTCCAATAAGCGACTGACAAAAGGATCAAATTCGAAATGAGGTATTTCTTCACAACTAAAGATTTATGAGGTGGACAAATACCAAATACTCTATTATGTAATTACTCTTCCTGTGTGATTGGTGTTACAAACCCACGCAGCTTGTACTTACGGAGCAGGTTGTCTCGATACACCGCCGCCGCTTCGCGGCTTTCGAAAGGCCCGAGTACCACCTGGTGAACGTTTCCGCGTAGGCGGATTAATACCTTGCTGTAGCCTTTCGCCTGTAAATCAGCGGCTACCTTGCTGGCGTTTTCGTATACGCGAAAAGAGCCTACCTGCACACCAAAACCTTCCGCAATTGGACGTAGGGCCTCCGCTCGGAAAGTACCTTGGCCCTCAATACCAGTGGGCTCAGCTGGAGATCTAGCTGCAGTTGTGTTCGGTGGCTCAGCGATAGCATCGTAAGAAGCCGGACGATTGGTGGCTGGTACGTATTCTCCACCACAGGCCAGGCGTCCTTTACCTAAACGCACTAGTTCGATGCGCACTTGGGTAATACCATCTCGAATGAGGCCAATCTGCTCCGCTGCCGCACCAGAAAGGTCTACGACACGACCTCTTTTGTGTGGTCCACAATCATTGACGCGCACGTCAACAAAACGACTATCATCCGCACGGATGACGCGTAGGATGGAACCAACTGGATAATCTTTGTTGGCGCAGGTAAAGCCATCGTGATCATATCTTTCACCAGAAGACGTGCGCTCGCCGTCTAATCCTGGTGCGTAGTAGGAAGCAATACCAACGGTGGTCTGCGCACTTAAGCATGAAGTAATAAGGACAATGATAAGGGTACTGAATAGGAGTCGCATGGGTTTAGATAATTTTTAGGACAAACGTGTTGTCGTGCGTGTTAATTGCAGGTAAATTACAAAACTTCTGCAACGGTAAAAATACTACCCCCTACGAAGATGGTATCAGTTGGCTGGGCCGCTCGCTTTGCCGCTTGGAGCGCATTTTGGACCGAAAAGTAAGTTTTACCTTCTAGCATATACCTCGCTGCGGTCTGTTTTAGCTCATCGGCGGGGAGACCGCGAGGGATAGCTGCTTTCGCAAAATAATAATGGGCACTAGCGGGAAACAAGGGTAATATTTGATCCAGTTTTTTGTCATTTACGACGCCCAGAACAATGTGTAATTGGCCAGGAATAGCCTCCAGTCGCTCCATCACTACCCGCAGTCCGCCCTCATTATGCGCGCTATCTACCAGGATCCGTGGTTCCTGACCAAGTAATTGCCATCGTCCTTGAAAACGCGTCAGGGATTGAAGTTTGGACCAACCTTTCTCAACGGCTGTAAAGGGTAAGAAACGTTCGCTCTGGTGTTGCTGCCAGACCTCAAGTGCGGCGAGGGCCGTTTGGAGATTCAAATGTTGGTACGGACCGTGAAGATTCACACCGAGCCTGGGATGGTACACTTTGTACTTGCGCTGAACGGCGTAGTAGGTTGCAGTTAAATCTTCTGCTAGCGGCTGTACCTGAAATAACTGATCGGCAAAATATAGGGGCGCATTTTCCGCTGCGGCCTTCTCGCGAAAAACCGGTGCCGTCTCACGGTGGGTTTCCCCAATTACAACCGGTACACCAGATTTAATGATGCCTGCCTTTTCACCGGCAATAAGGGGCAGCGTATCACCTAAAAACTGCTGATGATCAAAGCTTATATTGGTGATAACGGAAAGCTCTGGCCTGATCACGTTGGTCGAATCCAAGCGGCCACCCAGGCCCACTTCGATAATGGCCATATCCACCTCTTGCCGCGCGAACCAACTGAAGGCCATTGCTACTGTGATCTCAAAGAAACTAGGCTTAATTTCTTGTAGCGCTGGCTTTAATTCCTCTACAAAAGCCGTTACAAACTGGCGACTAACGTATTCACCGTTGACCTTGATGCGTTCTCGAAAATCCTTAAAATGAGGAGAAGTGTACAGCCCCGTTTTCAATCCTTGGGCCTGCAAAGCAGCACTGAGCAAATGCCCCACGGATCCTTTTCCATTGGTGCCACCTACGTGGATGCTAGCAAATTGCTCCTGCGGTTGTCCGAGCACCTCCAGCAAGGCGCGGATGTTGGTTAAGTCTTTCTTGAAGGCAACATTCCCCACACGTTGGTACATGGGGAGTTGCTGGTAAAGAAAGTCCAGTGTTTCTTGGTAATTCAAATGATGAGTGGGTTATACTATCGCAAAAGTAATTGGTTGTTGTGGAATTTGTATCAAGAGCCAGAAGAGTTATCCTATTTCTAAATAATGCGACCGCATTTGCACTTAGTCCCTATCGTAGTGGATCAAACTTTATCGGATCAGCGTAGCTGTTGATTCCAGAAAATCTTTTTAGGCCCTACCTACACAGCATTTTTTAGACCACCACAGAAAAAACCTGACGGACCAGCCGCCAGGGTTTTTCTATGCAGTAATAATTCAAGTCAAGTTGAGAGTAAATCCGCAAGTGCTCCGCACTTGCGCCCACTAGGTGCTAGCCGACAAGCTTCGTCACCTCAGCCTGCGTCTAGCGGAGCTAGTGGGTGGGATTAATCAAAAATATCATACTCCTGTTTAATAAATTCCGATGAAAAACTAGGACCAGATATTCCGAAGTGATATCGCCCTCTTCTTAGTGTTGTGATTCTAAAAATAATAAAACTCCACCTTAACCAGCCTGCTCGAATTGAAGTTGTATAAGGTAGCTTTTTGTTTTTATCATTAATATGAAATACTGTCAACTGAAGCTCTGTTTCGAAGGACAAGGAAAATAGTGTTTCTTTATCATCGACTGACAAGTACATTTCACCGATCTGATAAGAGAAATTTATTTTGTTCTCTTCATTTAAACTGTCTTTTACAACTATATCTCCCTCGATTTCACTTTTATAGGGTAGCTTTCCATTAAAGAAAATAATGCAGTTAATAGATTGAACTTGTCCAACAAGCATTCTTGACGAAAGCAAACTGCATAGAATATACAGAGCTATTATTTTGTTCATTACTAGTTTTTTAAGATTCGTTTAATCACTTTATCCGTAATCACTCCTTGTCTCTGACCTTCTCGATTGAAAAACACAGCACCGTCAGTTCTTGGAACTGACTCTCCTTCTTGTGTTTTAGGCTCTCCTAATTTACCTACAATTACATTTTGTTTAAAGCTCTTAAAAGTGGTGAAATCTGTATCCGAAGGCTTTGAGGCGTCAGAACCATAGCGTTTTCCAAAATACTCTTCAAAGCCAGTTATATGGGAATGAATAAGAATATTATTATCGCCCTCAACATTCGGTACGTTAGCGCTTTTCAATCCACCACTTACATGAGACGGACCAGTGTCACCTTGAAACACTTCTCCTTTTGGAGTGACGACTGAAACCTCTTCATTTAGTCCTCCATTTCTATACGTTCTATATAGTACATCAAGGGACTCTTCAAGAACAGCCTTTGTCGTCTGCAAGCCTGATGATTTTATTGCCTCGTCAGCTGTAATTTCACCCTTTTTTAACTGTCTCGCCACTTCATTATTGACAAGAGCTATATTCCCGTCAGCTCCATCAGCATCTTGACCTATCTTTTTTCCTTTGTTGTTATAGATTTCAGTATCGACACTCATCCCATCTGGATCAATAAATGATAGTGGATTCCCCAGTACATAGTTATACGGAGAGTACGGCGCATACTGCTCCGCGAGGGGGTCTACAGCGTTCCACCTGGCAATCGCCGGATCATAATACCTAGCCCCATAATCATACAGCCCCGTCGCCTCATCCAACTCCTTACCATTATACCGATACGCATTATCCGGCGCATACCGTCGCAGACGACTCTTTTGCCGTCATAAGCACTCTTCAAAGTACGACTTTATGCAGTTAAGAGCTAGTTTCAATTAAAAGAAAAAAAGCTTGCCTGCCAGTGGGTAGGCATCAAGTTCTCCATCCCCGGAACGGAGGTTAAAGGTTATCCTGACGGGAGGAAGGATGTTCTTTAGCCGCAGTGATGGGTTCGACGGGGTGCCAGGGGCCGGTCGACAGTAGGCCCCTGTAGTCGAGTAGGCGTGATTAGCTTGCTAATAGCCGTCCTTTGGTTGATTGATGGTGGCAGTCTAGTTGACTTGGCTGCGGGCTAATGCGGGCGCCCCCGAAGGCTGGGAACGTGAGCCTGTTAAGGCGTAGGACACAGACCCGCGCAGCGGCGTAGCTGAAGGGGGCAAGCGCAGCCCGCCATTTGTGGAGCAGCGGAGGAACAGCCGGACAGGCAGTGTCTGGCTGTTCCGGATGGACCGGGAGCTGCTGTGAGGAACCCGCAGTGAGCCGCACAGCACGTGACAGCTACGGCTTGTCCTAGCTGGCGCGTGATGTTGCCGCGAACGAAGTAGTGACGAACGCCGCTTTACTGCGTCAAGCGTTGGCCTTCGCGGGTCGGCCGGATTCGTGCGCTGGCTGGTTACGGTAGTAACTTTTGCAGCTCCTCCAACTTCTGGCGATCATGATACATTCGTACTACGATCACTCGGTCTTTATCGTCCTGGACGTTGTAAATGATCTTGATCTTAAACTTGTTCGGTATGTAACGGTAGGTTATCCCTGTAGCTTCTGAGGTCAGTAGTTCAGGATAGCGATTTGGCAGTTTGACCAATGATTGAGCCAGCTTTAGTACTTCTTTGCTAACGTACTTTGCTTGACTCTCTGAGTCAGTTCGACGGATGTAGTCTGCTACTTGCTTGAGGCTCTGCCTAGCCCCTCGAGTAATAACTACACGATATGTTTTTACCACTTATCGACTTCTTCTTGTAGCTCTTCCAAAGTGATAAAGTCTCCTGCGTCAACTTCTGCAACAGCAGCATCTAGTTCAGCCGCTAACTCATTTTTGTAGACGGGTTCGTGCGTGTCAGTACGGTAGCCAATGATTTCTTTCTCT
>JBCBWU010000084.1:0-28843 GCA_039816955.1 Bacteroidota bacterium | reverse complement strand
CGCGTCGTAGATAAACCGATGAGAATTATAGGGCCAAAATGGAGCGATTCCAAAATTCGGGGAATGCCAGCGAGAGCGCAGACACCCCCCATTCAAAACACGATGCTAAAATATGGCGTAGTTGCTTTGTACGTTGAAGAAGGGGCGTAAATTGCGGGCATTACCTGAGTCGGCGTAAGTGAGATTGGATACTACACCTGCGTTGAGAGTCAGTCGCCAATTGTAGTTGATGAAGTATTCCCATTGCAGAAAACTGCTGATACCGATATTCCAAACCTCTCTTTGAAAAGCGACATTCCGCCGCTCAAAGTTTTCGTAGCGAACAGTAGCTCCAGTAGTCCAGCGCAGTGTTGTACGGGATACCGGTAACCAAACGTAGGTGTGATTTAAGTTGAAAATTCCGATCCACTCAGGTACGGTGCTAAAGGTAGGGACCGCATCGCTGCCTTCATCCAAGAAATCAACATAGGTACCGGCTAGCTCTGCTTCCCAGATGGTTGCTGCATTGTTGTGGCGAATGTGCGCATGCTGAAAATTGAGATACGGATGAGCCAGGGCTGTAAAAACGTCAAAGCTAGCGGGTAAGGAGCGGAAAGTATAATTTCCACCGACATCCAGGCCGAGTTGCCAGCGCTGACCGTGTGGGAGAACGGCCCGATTGGCAAAGACCCAATTGTCGTTGAGGACGGCAAACAATAGGAAGTCATCCACAATCGCAACTTCTTCTTCCTGAAAGAGGGTGTGCAGTTGCTTCAGTTCGTAGATGCGACGCCGGCGAAAGTCAAAGGTTCTATTGCCAATAATGCTGGTTACGCGTTGGGCTAGGGCCAGGCGTTGTTCAGGGCTGGCAGCAGTAATTACGCCTGCTTCTAATAGGTCATCCATCATCCAGTTGGCTAGTAGGGCATCCTCCGAAAATTCAATCCGTCCGGTACCGACGAACAGACCGGGAAGAAGGTTGATTGCCCTGCGGCGATCTGCTGGATTTGCTTCCGCCTTTCGGTTTTCAACATTAACGAGCGCCTCGCCGCGGAAGCCCCAGAAATTTTGGTTGTTGCCGTAATTGTATTGCTCTAGGCTGCCTTGCAGAAAGTAGTCGCTGCTCGATAGGTCAGGGACATTCGGATTATCAAATTCTTGTAAACTAAATCCAATATTACCGTTTAGTGACCAGGAAAGGATGCGATGATCTAAATTACTTTGCTCCCGCCAGAGGACGGAGGCACTAAGCCCTCCCTGGTGATTGTCTGCGTCAACGTCGGCATTGGTAAAAATGCTTGAATAGTTCAGACGTGGGTTAACCTCTAGAAACGGGCGGCTTTCGTAGCGGGCTCGGTATTGACCAATTTCATAGGATTGGGCACAGAGAGAATTGGAGAGTATTAGCAAGAGGAGGTTGCAGAGAATAGCTTTCATAAAAGGGCAGTTGTAGTTCAGTAATTCAGCGGCTTCAAACCTATTGCTTGAGAAAGGGGCAAAATAAATTTATCTGCCTGTTTAACCCGACTTTAACATCGCTAAAAATGCTGAACAAAGAACGCTTAAATGTAATTTAAAGCAGTAAACATCATGCGTTATCTACTCATCGTCGTGCTACTGGCGGCCGCCAGTCAATGTTGGGCACAGTCCTTCGAGTTAACAGATTTTAACACCCGCCGCTTGCAAAAGCAGAAGACGGCTATGCTGGTACTGGGGGCCTGGGCCGTAGGTAATATCGGTAGTGGTCTGACGCTGCGGGGTAGCCAAGAAGGCAGTACCCGCTATTTCCACGATATGAACGCTGGCTGGGGTGCAGTCAATCTGGTAATTGCGGGCCTGGGGTATTGGGGTACCCTTCGAGCGGATGCTGCTAGTTTCGACCTGGCTGCTACGATCAACGAACAGCACAAAATTCAGAAGATTCTCTTGTTCAATGCGGGGCTAGATGTGGGCTACATGCTGGGGGGCGCTTACTTAATTGAGCGGAGCAAGAATACGGCGAATCGCCCTGAACGCCTGGAGGGATTTGGTAAAAGTATTGCCCTGCAAGGAGCCTTCCTCTTTGTCTTTGATTTAGCTACTTATTGGGCACATCAAAAAGGCAATAGCGAATTGGATGCAGTGCTACAGGGCCTGCAAGTTGGCCCGAGCGGAATAGGTTTGAACCTTTGGTTTTAAGGGGAAGATCCTGGTTTAGGCTAAGTTGTCGTGTTGAATTTTATTAGCACTAAATCATCAAGTGATGGTCATTTAGTTGAATTTAACTTTTCCACTACCGTAGTTTTGACGGTGATTTTCTACCTTGTTGCGGTGAACAAATTGGTAGTGACAATTGCGGTATGCGGTATCTTGGCCCAAGTGCTAAGTATTCCGTTCGTGGCTTTCAAGCTCATCAGCCAACGCGATACCGTGGCACTGGCCAATTGTATAAATTTCGACCAACCGCAATTACATTGTGCTGGTAGTTGCTACATCAGTCAGCAGCTAGCGGTTGAGTTTGAACAAGATCGTAACCAAGGCACGTCCACTGAGGCTAATCCGGGTATTTCGCTTCCTCCTTTTTCAACCCCACCAGAAACGACCTGGCAGCTTATTCCGCTAGGTACTGAAAACCTCACTTCTTGTTTCCGTATTAGCTCCTGGAAACTCCGTGCCTACACCGCTAGTATTTGGCAGCCGCCCCGGGTTTAGGAATTCATTTCTTGCTTATCGATTTTATTCTTGCTATTGGCTCTCCGAAGGCAATCTCTGCCTGTGAGCCATGCATCTCACTGGTTTCAGTCTGCCTGAAATTGGTTTTAAGCTAGATCGATAAGACTATTGAACAGCATTCTTTATCCATAAATCTATCTGTATGTATTTCAGATACGTTTTAGGGATACTGCTCTTGTGGGCAAATTTCAGCGCTGTCCAAGCCTGTGATGCCTGCGGTTGCAGTATCATGTTTTGGGACCTGGGCATTACGCCAAGATTTCAATCTCATAGGATCAGTTTAGGTTGGCAGCACCAGTCTTTCCGCTCTTTCGCCTCTTTAGCAGAAGCTGAGTTGGGGAATATTGGGAGCGAGGAGCAATTTCAACAATTGAACCTACAGGCTCAAGTGCGATTGCACGAGCGTTGGCGACTAAATATTGCTTTGCCTTATTCCATTTTACAGCGTCAGCTACCTGATCAGGATTGGCAGCTGTCCGGATGGGCAGACCCTTCGATTTTATTGACTTACATGCTCATCAATCAGGAGCAGAAGGCTAGCACATCCTGGCGACATCGATGGAGTATGGGCCTTGGGGCTAAGTTACCCTTTGGTCAACAACAGCAGCTACCTGATGACTTACAAAACCAAGCTAATTTTCGCTTGGGTACAGGGAGTACCGACTGGTTGCTTTACAGCCAATATGTACTTCGCTATCAGGATTGGGGCCTCAGTGCGGATGCCTTGCTAAGCCTAAACGGCACCAACAACGAAGAATATCGCTACGGACACCGGAGTAGCGGTAACCTGACCTTCTTCGGCGTATTCAGTGCCGGTAAAATTGGAATTATGCCCAGAGCTGGCCTTTACTACGAGGGAGCTGGTGCTGATGTACAGCGCGGTTTCTATCGTGATCATACGGGTGGTCATTATCTGTTTGGTCAGCTAGGCGTACAAACCTTCTGGCCTGGCTTTAGTGCTGAGTTGCGGTACTTGCCCGTTCTCCATCAAAATTGGGCGGATGGCCTTACGCAGGCGCAGAACCGCTGGGCGCTACAGCTCAACTATTTTCTTTAACACACCTGAGCAAAAATTATCTAATGAAAGTACTACCTGCACTTTCAGTTATCGTACTGATATTATTAGCGGCTGCCTGTCAAAAAGAGGATGCACCACAGGTGGATTTATCCGCGCCAGTCATCGATATTGTGGAGCCTTTGAACGAACAGCAACTTACTAGCGGGCAGCAAGTCCGCTTATTGGTAAGAATTGAAGAAAATCAAGAGCTGCACGATTACAGTGTTATCGTTCGAAATGAAGATCGCTCCTTTAACCAAACTTTGGCGGGCGGCCATCTTCATACCACAGCGCACCTAATTGACCAGTACTTTGACTTGCCTGAACTCACTCAGCAGACTTATACTATAACGGTAAAAGCTGCTGACCATAATGGCAATTTCGCCGCAGAACAAGTGGTGCTATACGTACCGTGAAATCACTCATTCGAAATAGTCGAATCACTAGTGTTTGGCTAGCTCATAAACAACAAAAAATCCAAATTAAAATGCGTTTTAACCAATTACTCCTTTGCGCTCTACTACTCATTTCGTCCGTGGCTTTTCATGCCTGTGACGATGATGATGCTACTACCCGGCTCGATTCTGATGTGAGTTTTGAGTTTGACTACAGCTTTAATGGCGAGGAATTTACCTATGACCAAGTATATGACGTTAACGGAACCGCCGTTACCTTCCAGACCGTGCAGTTCTACGTCGGTGGAATCGTTTTGCACCCAGAAGATGGGGAAATGGTCAACGTGATGGATAAGTACCTTTTGGTTAAGCCAACTAGCGGTGCACAGGAAGTAGTAAATGTAGATAAGAAGCACTACCACATGGCGGAGTTCTTCGTTGGCGTTGGCGCAGCTGACAATGATCAGACGGAGAATGACTTCGATATGCGTGATCCAGCAACAGATCCATTGGCTCGTCAAAATGATCCTCCAATGCACTGGAACTGGAATGCCGGTTACCTATTTGTACGTATTGATGCAATGGTAGACTTGGATGCCGATGGAACACCAGAAACGGTAATGGAATATCACCTTGGTCGTGATGAGTTCTTGAGCGATGTAAGCGTTATGCTGCATACCGATGTAGAGCAAGACCAGCAAGACATTGTTTTTGATTTTGATGTAGCTAAGCTGTTTACTGACCTGGATGTGTCTGTAGCCTACAGCATGCACACGGGCGATGATCCAGTTTCAGCTCGGATATTTGCTGATAACATTGCTAGCGCAATTAGTAAGAAATAATTAAGATGAGTTGAGGGCTGGAGCCTTGATTGGTTTCAGCCTTCACAACTTTAATTTAGCTCAATAAAGTATTTGAAAGCTGTGTCGTGGAAGATACAAGATAAGGAAGGCTTTAAGTTAGTTGATCATTCTACAATGATCCTAAGCTTCGTATGGCTGATACTGATCACCGCAAGCTGCCGACAAGAAATCTCAGAGCCGGTGCTCGATGATACCCCTTATGTGTACGAACTTCCAGTCGGTTTTCCAACGCCAGCAGCGAGCGCTGAAAATCCACAGACGCAAGCCAAAGTAGATCTGGGTAGGCGTCTGTTCTATGACCCTATTCTCTCCGCAGACCGAACTATTTCTTGTAATAGTTGCCACCGCCAAGAGCTCGCCTTTACTGATGACCAAGCGGTGACCCCTGGAGTGGAAGGGCGTCTAGGTTTTCGCAATGCACCCACCTTGGCCAACGTTGCCTACGCAAGCCGGGTGCACAAGGATGGCGGTGTCCCCAAATTGGATATGCAAGCCGGCACGCCGATTGAGGATAAATTTGAAATGGACCTTTCCATTTTTACAGCAGCTGAGCGCCTAAATGCTGACGCCGACTATCGTGAGGCCTTTCTTCGGGCCTTTGGGCGGGAAGCCGATGCCTTCACTATAACTAGAGCCCTGGCGGCTTTCCAGCGGACCTTAATTAGTGGGAACTCTCCTTACGATCAATACACCTACCAAAACCAAGCAACTGCTCTTTCTGAGGCAGAAATTCGGGGCATGGAACTTTTCTTTAGCGACGAACTAGCTTGCAATAGTTGCCATGAGGGGTTCAACTTTACGAACCAAACATTTATGAATAATGGTACTAAGCTGGACTATAGCTCCGATCTTGGCCGTTACCGAGTCACACTGGATAGCTTTGATATCGGAAAGTTTCGCGTACCTACCCTTCGCAATATAGCCCTCACTGCACCCTACATGCACGATGGCAGTTTTCCTGATTTGGAGCAGGTCATAGCGCATTACAACGAGGGCGGTCTAGGAAATGCGCAACAAGACGAGCGCATTCGGCCACTTGGTCTCTCCGCCCAGCAGCAGGCTGATCTCAAGGCATTCTTAGTGACTTTGACTGATGAAACCTTCATTGCTAATCCTGTTTTTGGACCTAATTGATCCCAATTTTATCCGATTCAGCGAGCAAACTAAAACCTCCATATTTCAGTGTTCTTTAGATGATATAGCTGCTCTAAGGTATATTCAAGACCCAACTGTGCTCTTCTTATGTCTATATTTTCTACATCCTCCACTGGGTATGGCACATGCCTATCATAACTTTTTAAATACACTGAAACGGTGCCGTATCTTTGTTTTTTTCCGCTATGGATCAATTTTTGGTCAATAAAATTCGCTACTAATTGACCATTCAGTTCGCTTTTAATTGCTAATTGCTCAAGTTCTTCTGCGTATGCGAGTAAAGTCTCAGGTGCCCAATTTAAGAGATTGACGTAGAATGTGTTGGTGGCATCATATCCATGCTCTGAATAGGTAGGTAGACCAAATTCTTCTATCATTTCTTTTGACCTCCTGAGCTTGTAATTCTTAAACTCTTGTGATAAATCACGAACCTCCTTCGCTTGAATTATATCTTGAGACAGAATTTGATTGAGGTCATTAACGCAAACTCCTAGTAAATTGATCTTGTGCCACTCTCTAACAAAGGCTGTGTTTCTGGCTACCCTAATTCCTAAATTATTCTCCCAGACTTTCCTGTTAATAGAACTATCTAACAACATTGAAAACCGATCATGATCGAAAATCTTTATCGCCGGTTTCAGTCCCATAATATCGTAGTGGCCTTTTAATTGGGCAGTTGTATCCATATAAAAGTAGGCACTGTCATAGTTCTCAATTTTTAGGTGTAGTAACGCTAACTGAGATGCTAATCGTCCTCCATCCGCCGGGCCGCTGTAAAATTCTTCTGCCTTCAATCGGATTTGTTCTTCAACATAAGCTTCATTAACTAGGCTATTTTGAAGAACAATAACCTGCGCCCTGATGTCTTCAAAGCTCATTTGAGCGAAGCCAAACGATGGTAAGCACATAAAAATGAATCCGACAATTCTCATATGAATTAGTTATTTCCTTTTTAACTGCCATGCCAACTTCTTCAAAAATCACCTTAAGGACAATAGAAAATTTGTAAGCGCGTAGTATGAGCTCTTGGAATAGCTACTTTTTCTTCTGACCTCCCTTTCCTCTATGCCTTGGGCCAAAGGCATCATATTCCGTAATTTGTATACAGCTTCCCCGCATTCGTATAATACTTAGTTGTGGGAGCCGCCTACTTTTGTGGCAACAAAATATCCTAATCATGAGTGAGAAAGTACTGCTAACGGGGGTTACTGGATTCATTGGCTCTCATACCGCTATTCAGCTCTTGGAGTGCGGCTACGAAGTGGTAGGGACCCTGCGATCTATGGCACGGGCGGAAGAAATCAAGGCCGTTATTGCGGAACACACCAAGCAGGTTGATAAGCTGTCGTTTCAGGAAGCAGAATTGTTGGATACCGAAAGCTGGCGGCGGGCTATCACTCCGGATATTACTTACGTACAACACATTGCCTCGCCTCTGCCTAGGGAATTGCCGAAAACAGCGGATGAGTTAATTGTACCGGCTCGTGATGGTGCGCTGAATGTTTTGCGGGCAGCGGCGCAAGCGGGGGTGAAGCGGGTGGTAATGACCAGCTCTATGGCTGCTATCAGTTACGGAACGGGCAAAAAGCAAGGGACCTTCAATGAAACGCACTGGTCCAACGAAGATGTGCACGCCGATCATACCTTCTACACCCGGAGCAAGACCGTAGCAGAAAAAGCCGCCTGGGAGTTTATGGAGCAGGACGATTCTGGCATGGAGTTGTCGGTTATCAACCCAGTTGCAGTGCTTGGCCCCATCCTGGAAAAGGACTACGGAACATCCGCCGATTTTGTCAAAAAGATGATGGACGGTAGCTTACCCATGGTGCCAAAAATGGGTTTTGCGGTCGTGGATGTGCGTTCGGTAGCAGATTTGCACATCAAGGCCATGGAATCTTCTCAGGCGGCTGGTGAACGCTTCCTCGCTGGAGGAGATTACTACTACTTTTCCGATGTAGCGGCGGTGCTGCGCGAAGCCTATCCCAAGCACAAGATTCCGCGGCTTGCGATGCCCGATTTTTTGGTTAAGCTGCTTAGTAATTTTGATAAGAGCATCAAGCAGGTCCTACCGGAAATTGGCGCCGAACGCAAAACGGACATCTCCAAGGCCCGGCAGGTCCTCAATTGGGAACCTATCAATAGTAAAGAAGCCATTTTGGCTACGGCCTCATCCCTGATTGAACATAAAGTCCTGTAGACCCGTGCAAGATACCGTCCATATCGATACCATTTTGGACCTGCACCAACTGGCGGGAGCAGCTCCTCCACGCCACCCTTTGTTGAGTTTGGTAAGAGTGGAGGACCACGCCATCGGACCGGAATTTCCGCGCCTGATGAGCTACGGTTTCTACACCATAGGTATGAAGCAAAATGTACCGAATGGCCTGTATTACGGACGGGGGAAGTATGACTTCAAAGACGGTACGCTCACCTTCACCGCCCCGCATCAGGTGGTGGGTTTTGATCCGCAGTTAGACCAAATTACAGGTTGGATGTTGATGTTCCACAAGTCCTTACTTGCAGGGCATCCGCTCTTTTCGCAACTGGAACAATTTGGCTTCTTTCAGTATGAGGTCAATGAAGCTTTGCATCTTTCAGCGGAAGAAGAGCAGACGATGAATGGCGTATTCGGAAACATTGCTACCGAAAGTCAGCGCCCGCTGGATCGTCATAGCAAGCAGGTTCTGATCGCTAATATCGAGCTTTTACTGACCTACGCTAATCGATTTTACGCCCGCCAATTCATTACGCGTTTGGATGCAGACCGTTCGGTATTGACTAAGTTTACGGCCATTTTAGCCCAGCAATGTAGTGTAGCAGCCTTGCAGCAAAAGGGTATACCCTCCGTGCAGTCCATTGCCCAGCAAATGCACCTCTCCTCCAATTATCTCAGTGATCTTCTTAAGTCTGCCACTGGCAAAAGCACTCAAGATCATATCCACCAGTACCTGATTGATTTAGCTAAAAGCCGATTGTTGGATAGCAAAGCATCCGTATCGGAGATAGCCTACGAATTGGGATTTGAGTATCCACAGTACTTTAGCCGCTTGTTCAAAAGCAAAGTGGGTCTGGCTCCTGGGGCCTGGCGAAAAGCAAATATTGGCGCTATCTAGCCAACTAGGTACATTTTTGTTCCACAGCTTGCTGCATTTGATTTCAAGAAAAGCCTACGTGTACGAACACTTAGACAATTTTTACGCTTGCGCAAAAGTTACTAACACCTACTTGTTGACCTGCTACTGATCGTCGAGATTCTCGTATCTTGTGCCGTGAAGAGCATTGCAGAGTTAATACGATATCATTAAACCTATGCGCAAACTGATAGATCAATGGCTAAATGATCACGACAATCCCCGCCACAAGAAGGTAGTTACCTGGATGTGGCGTTTGTTGTTCGGTGGTATTATTGCCGTTTTCTTACTCTTCCTCGGTCTCTCTTTCACTGATCTGCCTTCGGTAGCCGAGTTAGAAAATCCTGAAACTAATGTAGCCTCCCAAGTCTACGCCGAAAATGGCGATGTACTGGGTAAATACTATACAGAAAACCGGGTTCCGGTAGAGTTTGACGACCTGCCTGACCACCTCGTGCAAGCACTCATTGCTACGGAAGACATCCGTTACTATGATCACAACGGCATTGATTTTCGAGGACTGGCTCGGGCCATTGCCTTTGCGGGTACCCGTGGCGGTGCCAGTACCATTAGCCAGCAGTTAGCCAAATTACTCTTTACGGGTGTAGCCGCGCGTAATTTATCCGAACGTCTACTACAGAAGCTCAAGGAATGGATCATTGCCGTACGTCTGGAGCGCAAGTACACTAAGGAAGAAATCATTGCGCTCTACCTGAATCGCTACGACTTTATTAATAATGCCAAAGGTATTCGCGCCGCTGCTGAGATCTACTTCAGTACTTCTCCCGAAGCTTTAAATATACAGGAGAGTGCCCTACTGGTGGGGATGTTGAAAAACGCATCGCTCTACAACCCTCGTCGCTTTTCTGACCGCGCCCTGCAACGTCGGGAAGTAGTATTGGACCAGATGCGTAAGGCCGGATATTTGTCGCAAGCCAAGTACGATGAATTACGGCAAACACCTCTAGGGCTTAAGGCGACCAGTCAAACCCACGTAGATGGTCTGGCCCCGTATTTCAGAATGGTACTCGCTGAGGAAGTGAAATCTATATTGAGCCGTCCGGAATACCGCAAGGCGGATGGTACCGCTTACGACATCTACCGAGATGGTCTGAATATCCGTACCACCATCAATCCTACGATGCAGCAGTTAGCTGAGGAAGCCATGAAGAAGCATATGGCTAAACTGCAAAAGACCTTCTACCGGCACTGGCGCAATAAAGATCCGTGGGATTATCGCTACGGTACCGAAACGGAAGTACCTATTGAGCGCCGGCAAGCTAATTTGACCAAAGATGTCCGCGCTTCTGACCGTTATCAGGCTCTACGCACGAAGTTCTTGGGAGATATCACGAAGGCTTTGGCAGAGGAGACGGACCTGACCTTCCATGATGATGATCGCGAGGTAGAACGAATTATCAATGAGGATAAAGAAAGCGGTGTGCTGAAATCACTGGTACGCGATGGCATGATTAGTTCTAGCTTAGCCAACAAGTATCGCCGCGTGATTCGGAGTGATAAGTTTGGTCAGCTGAAGGAGCAATGGGGTAAGCTACAGGCTACGGTAGAAAAAGAATTTAATGAGCCGACTGAAATGTCGGTCTTCGCTTACCATACGGAGGAAATGGAGACTGATACGACCATGTCGCCCATTGATTCGGTGAAGTACCACCGGATGGTTTTGCAGACGGGTATGATCTCGGTAGAGCCAGGAACGGGCTACGTCCGCAGTTGGATCGGAGGAGTAGATTTCCGCCGTTTCCAGTACGACCACGCCAACCGCAATACACGCCGTCAGGTAGGTTCGACTTTTAAGCCTTTCGTTTACGCAACGGCCATCAATCAGCAAGGAATTTCTCCTTGCCAGCAATACATGGATGTACCGGTGACGCTGAAGCCTGGCGATGGACAATTTTACTTGCAAAAACCCTGGACGCCTAAGAACTCAAATGGGGAGTACACGAATCAGCTCTTAACACTGAAGGATGGCTTGCGCTTGTCCAAGAACACGATCTCCGTTACGCTGATGCGGGAGTTAGAGAGTCCAGAGCCGGTACGTTTGATTGTTTCCCAAATGGGGATTGATAAGGATATGATCCCACAAACGCCCTCTATTTGTCTGGGTGCGGTAGATCTTTCCGTAATTGAGATGACGGGTGCTTACACCACCTTCGCTAATAATGGTATACACATTGAGCCGACCTTCTTGTTATCTATCGAAGATCGTTTTGGACGCTCCATTTATACCAGTGAAATCATTGATAAGCAGGCCTTGGAGGAAGAAGCCAACTACGCTATGGTAGATATGCTGCAATACGCTGGTGGTTTCCGTGGTAAGATTCGTGGTCCATACGGAGGTAAAACGGGGACTACGAATGAGCACGCTGATGGTTGGTTCATGGGAGTAACCCCTAACTTAGTTGTTGGCTGTTGGGTAGGTGGTGACGATCGCTGGATCAGTTTCCGTAATCTAGCACTAGGACAGGGAGCCTACATGGCCAAGCCAATGGTGGTTGGGTTTCTGGAATCAGTGCAGCAGGAGGAGAGCCTCAAGTGGGATTTCAACAAGAAGTTTTTCCGCCCGCGCGGAAATCTAGGCATTGAGTTGAACTGTGATGCCTACGAAAACCCTAATGTACCACTCGAGGAGGATGGCTTTGACGAGGACGGTTTTGACATTAACAACGATCCGGACTTTGGAGACTAGAAAATATGTTCACTTAAGCCTCTTTTTAGGGCTGTTTACACTGGTATGTTGGGGAAGTTCCTGCGTACCTCCGGAAGAAGAAGAGATTATTACTACTGTAGAACTACAGTCGGCTGATTCGATGTTTCAACGCATCAGTGACTGGCAGGACCTGCGGCAATCAGAAGATCTTTATCCGGTTCTTTATCATCCCAACCCATCGTACCGCTACCTGGCGGCTCGAGCATTCGGCAGCATACAAGATGAAGCCGCTGTGGATAGCTTGGCCCGCTTGTTGAATGATCCAGTAGAGGAAGTACGATCAATAGTGGCCTTTGCTCTAGGGCAAATTGGCGCTCCAGCGGCCCTACCTCACCTGATTCGTGGATTCAATGGACAGGAAGACTCGCCCGAGCACGATCTTTCTCGCAGAGCTATACTGGAAGCAGTGGGTAAATGCGGTGATGCAACTACCCTTGACCAAATCAGTAGTGTAGTTACCTACGGGGTACAAGATACCGCGCTTTTAGAAGGCCAAGCTTGGAGTATCTATCGTTTTGGCTTGCGTGATATCACCAGTTCTGCTGGTACTGACCGCATGTTGGAGCTGGTGCGTCCGGATACCTACCCAGAGAGCGTACAGTTCATTGCAGCTAATTATCTGGCTCGGATGCGTGTTCCACTGGATTCGTTTGCAACACCTTTGGTGTCCGCTTTTGAGCGCAGTACTAATCCAGATACTAGAATGGCCTTGGCCGTTGCTTTGGGTAAGACAAGACAACCCGCTGCTTTGACTAGCCTTATCGGCCAATACCGCCGCGCAGATGATTATCGGGTAAAGTGCAATATCCTACGGGCTTTATCCAACTTTCCCTACGAGAGTTCTCGCACCCTGGTGACAGAAGCTTTACGTGATCGTAATGAACACGTGGCTCGTCGCGCTACCCAGTACTTGCTGGAAAACTCCAGCGAAGAAGATGCCGCTCAGTGGTGGCGTTTTGCCAAAGATAGCCTACCTACGCCGATCAATTTAGACTTGTATCAGGTAGCCAATCGTCATCTTCCGGCCTATCGGGTAGAGTACCGCGATGCTATCAACTTTGAATTGCGGCAGCGTTTACCACAAGAGACCTCTCCTTATCGGAAAGCAGCCGTTCTGCGGGGCTTGAGTGAGTTTGCGTGGAACTATCGTTTTATCTACCGTACTGGCTTGGAAACAGACGATCCAATTGTGCGCACCGCAGTATATGAGAGTCTAGAGGCCATTGGTGAGCGTGACGATTTTGCGCGCTTTTTTGGTTTGAGTAGTCGACGGGTGACGCAAGACTTGGCCAATTACTTTATGACCGGCATTCGCTCCGGAGAAGATGGTGCAGTTGCGGTAGCGGCACAAGCTTTACGTTCTGAACGCCGAGACTACCGATCGATTATTGCTGATAGTGTAGCTGTACTTTCTATGGTACAGGCAGAACTGGATTTGCCAGCGATGATTGAGACCTATAATGAGCTAGGTCAAACAATAGCGTACTTGAACGGTACGGATAACTTCGAACCCCTTAAGCCAAAGTACAACCATCCCATTGACTGGAAATTGCTGAATAGCCAAGGCCCCAACCCACAGCTTCGGCTGGAGACAAACCAAGGCCGTATCCTTCTAGAGTTATGGCCGGAAGTAGCTCCGGGCTCTGTTGCCAACTTAATGGAATTGGCCAAGGATGGTTTCCTAGATGGAAAAGCCTTTCATCGGGTAGTGCCCAATTTTGTAATCCAGGGAGGCAGCCCTACCGGAAACGCTTACGGTAGTTTAGATTACAGTATCCGCTCCGAATTTTCCGACCGTCATTACGATGAGGAAGGCCTGTTAGGTATGGCCTCCGCTGGATCGGATACGGAAGGGACTCAGTTTTTTATTACGCATTCCCCAACCTTACATCTGGATGGACGTTATACCGTCTTTGGTAGAGTCATTGAAGGAATAGACGTAGTACACGCTATTCAGGTCGGTGATCGGATCACGAGCGTAGCCTTGAGCGCTGCCGAAGAATAAAAGTTATAGTCCAAGTAAGTAGCAATTATTATTGCCCAATACCAAACCAACCAATGCAATCAACACCCTTAAGAAGTAGACACGAAGCGCTTGGTGCGCGAATGGCCGAATTTGCCGGATTCTATATGCCCATTAGCTATTCTGGAATCAAAGAAGAACACCAGGCCGTGCGCGAGCGGGCCGGTATGTTTGATGTATCCCACATGGGAGAATTCATTGTACGTGGAAAAGAGGCCCTGGCTTTTATTCAGCACGTAACTTCTAATGATGCCAGTAAGTTAGAAATTGGGCAAGCTCAATACTCTTGCTTTCCTAACGGAACGGGAGGTATTGTGGATGATCTATTGGTTTACCGTTTGGCGGAGGACAACTGTTCCGAAGGAGAGCGCGCTTATATGCTAGTGGTGAACGGTGCCAATATTGAGAAAGATTGGAAGTGGCTCTTTGAGCAGAATACTTTTGATACTCGCCTGATCAATATCTCTGATCAAACGGGTCTAATAGCTATACAAGGACCAGCAGCTACCACTATTGTGCAGCAGCTAACGGAAACCGATCTTGCTAACATTAAGTACTACACCTTTACTAAAGGGCAGGTAGCCGGAGTAGATAATGTGATCATTTCTGCTACCGGGTATACTGGTTCTGGCGGCTTTGAATTATACGCCGATGCAGAACACATTGGTACACTCTGGGATGCAGTTATGAAAGTGGGGAAAGGGCATGGCTTACTGCCAACTGGTCTTGGTGCACGTGACACCCTACGCCTAGAAATGGGGTATTGCCTATACGGTAATGATCTGACCGATACGACCAGCCCTTTGGAGGCAGGCCTGGGGTGGATCACCAAAATGAAGAAAGGAGATTTCATCGGTCGCGACTTAATGCAGGCGCAGAAAGAGGCGGGTTTGAGTCGTCGCTTGGTTGGATTTACTTGTAGTGATCGCCGCGTTCCGCGCCACGGCTATGCCATTGAAAATGCGGATGGTGCAGTGATTGGTGAAGTGACTAGTGGAACACAATCGCCCAGCCTGGGGCACCCTATCGGTATGGGCTACGTGGCCAGTACGTACCGAGATGCGGGGACCGAAATCTTTATTATTGCGGGAAAGAAGCGACTGGCAGCTACCGTTACTCGTCCTCCGTTCCTGAAGATTTAGAGCTGAATCGCAGCTGCGAAAGGAAAATCCCTTACGAATTGACGAAAAAAGCGGTGGTTTACGGCACTCTATTGTTGAAAATTGAACAATAAAGCCTAAAAAGTCATTATACTCGCATTACTTTCATTTATTTCAGAAAGCTGCGAATATCCGAATTGAACATGAATTTAGAAGAAGGTAAGCAGAAGTTCTTGCAGTCATGGGGTGCACTGGGGTCCAGTTGGGGCATTAATCGTACCATGGCACAAATCCATGCGCTCTTACTTATTTCTGCTGAGGCACTCTCTGCGGATCAGATTATGGAGGAACTGCAAATCTCTCGCGGAAACGCCAATATGAACATCCGAGCGCTAATTGATTGGGGGTTGGTTTTTAAGGAACTAAAGCCCGGAGAACGGAAGGAATTCTTCGTTGCCGAAAAGGACATGTGGGAGGTGGTCAAATGCATCATCGTTCAGCGCAAGAAAAGAGAGTTGGAACCAATGCTGAAGGTATTGGATGAATTATCTAGTGTGCAAGAAGAAAGCGAAGACGGAGAAGTATTTGCTGATGTGATCCGAGATATTAAGCTATTCAGCAGTAAAGCTGATTCTACGCTGGATACGCTCACTAAGGCTGACTCCAACTGGTTCGTTGGCACGTTCATGAAAATGATTCGATAAAAACGAGCAAGTAAAAAATCGAAAGGCCACTTTTCTTCTGACAGAAAAGTGGCCTTTTTGTATTACTAAAGTGCTTATCGTTCCAAAGAATGAGCTTCTAGAACTGGAACGTCTGCACTCCTTTTTAATCCAACGCTCCGAAGTGCCCGAGAATCTTATCTGCAAGCTCACGGCCAATATTAGCCTGTGCTTCCACCGTTGATGCACCAATGTGTGGGGTTACCGAAACTTTTGGATGCTGAAGCAGGTCTGCTCTTGGAGTAGGTTCGTTCTCGAATACGTCCAAGGCCACACCACCAAGCTTACCACTATTTAGGGCATCGAGTAGGGCCTGCTCATCAGCAATGCCACCGCGTGCTGTGTTGATGATGAAGGCACCGTCCTTCATTTTAGCAATCTCATCGGCAGTAACCAAGGCATGACCAATGCTGGGAACGTGGAAGGTCAAGAAGTCACACTTGGTGATCACATCTTCAAAGCTTACCGTTTCCACGTTCACCGTCATCCGCACATCATCGTTGGCGAAGAGGCGAATATCGATATCCACACTATCAACCATGGGGTCAGTGGCCAGTACATTCATACCTGTACCCAAACCAATACGTGCTACTTCCTGACCGATACGGCCAAAACCAATAATACCCAAGGTCTTACGACGCAACTGAACACCCTTGGAGTAGGACTTTTTCAAGCTCTTGAAGTTCGCGTCATCCTGGGGTAGTTCGCGATTAGACTGGTGCACAAAACGGGCCAGGTTAAACATATGCGAGAAGACCAATTCTGCTACCGATTCTGAAGAAGCGGCTGGGGTATTGTAAACCGCAATACCTTTTTCTTTGGCGTAAGCAACATCGATATTGTCCAAGCCTACACCCGCACGGGCAATAATCTTTAGGTTGGGGCAAGCATCGATAAGTTCCTTACGAACTTTAGTGGCACTACGTACAATGATTACATCATAGTCGGGAAGTACATCAGGAAGGTCGTCCTGTGCTATCTTCTCCGTATCGACTTGGTAATTGGCTTCCTCCAGTAGGGTTTTACCATCTGGGTGGATGCCGTCGTTGGCAAGAATTTTAATCATGGCCTTCAATAATTGAGATTTGGAGATTGTTTTCCTAGCACCTGCGGGGGTAGCAAATGCTGTGGTTTATTTGGCTGTGGTAAAGGCAGCGCAAAAGTAAGAACATGTTTGGAATGTTAAACAGTGAAATTTGATAATCTCAAAGGCAACCACTACAAAAACTCATGATTTGACCATATTGTGGCCAAATTGATTGGATGTGCTTCCTTATTTCCACTGTTTTTCGAACCTGACTTCAATTTGCCTCACTCACCTGGCCCGCCAGGCTTGATCGACAAATTTTTGTCAGAACCGTAAAGCATTGAAAATCAGTTTGCAAACCTTCTAAACATATTCTAGCATATTTTCAGAGCTTAGGCAAGGACCAGTTGGTCGGAACAGCGTAAAAATAAAAACGCATCCCGAATTCCAACTGTTGGAACCCGGGATGCCGTACGAAAGTTAACTCGGTTTCTTCCGTCTAGAGATTAGTACCTAGACAGTTTGCTTTTCCACTGCGGTAGGGTAGTCCGTGTACCCTTCTTCGCCTGGTGTGTAGAATTGGTCAAAGTTGGGCTGGTCCAATTCCGTACCAGCTTGTAGGCGTTGCGGCAAGTCAGGGTTAGAAATGAAGGGACGACCAAAAGCAACTAGGTCTCCCTTACCAGCAGCTAATTCTTGTTCGGCGCGGTCTAGGTCGTATCCGCCACTTAGGATAAAGGTGTTGCTGAAGTTCTTGCGCAACAATTCCTTGATACTTTCGGGTACTTCAGGCGCACCCATCGCACTATGGTCTACCAGGTGTAGGTATACCAGGTTGAGATCACTTAAGCGGCTGGCCAGTTGCTGATAGGTTTCTTCAAGACTATCGTAACTAGAAGAAAGTTCGTTAAATACACCATAAGGGGAAATCCGTATTCCAGTACGCTCTGCGCCAATGGCGTCTACTACTTGCTGGGCTACCTCGAGTACAAAGCGCAGGCGATTTTCAACACTGCCGCCGTATTCGTCCGTTCTTTGGTTGGCATCAGGATGGATAAATTGATCGAGCAAGTAGCCATTAGCGGCGTGTAGCTCTACCCCGTCGAAGCCTGCGACAACGGCATTCTTAGCGGCGGTGACGTATTCGGCAATAGTCGCTTGAATATCAGCAGCTGTCATTTCTGCTGGTACTGGGTAAGGCTGATTGCCTTCTTGATCCGTCCACATTTCACTGTTGGTTAGGCCAATTGCGGAAGGAGCAATTACGCGAGCATCCGCTGCCATATTTAGGGGATGCGATACCCGACCCGTATGCATGATTTGCAGAAAGATTTTACCACCAGCTTCGTGGACGGCATCCGTAACTAATTTCCAGCCAGCAACTTGCTCGTCGCTAAATACACCGGGGATACGGGCGTAACCCAGGCCATTTGGTGAAGGAGAAGTACCTTCTGTAATGATTAGGCCAGCACCAGCACGTTGACTATAGTACTTGGCCATTAATTCGTTTGGGGTGTTGTTGATGGCCCGACTACGAGTCATTGGGGCCATTACGATGCGATTAGAGAGTTGGAGTGAGCCCAGCTGATACGTTTCGAAGGTGTGATTTGACATGGATGTTTTTCCTTTTTATCTGTCGCCGATATAGACGTATTATGCCAATGTGAACATGACCATTTCAGGAAAAGATGGGCAGGAAAAAATCAATTGTCTGGTTCTGGACACATCAGCCAGATACCGGAAAAGGCATAAAACAAAAAAGGTGCGGATGGGTTCCTCAACCCACCGCACCGCAATTCTGCACTTTTTCACTCACTATTAATTGTCCACTAACTCGGCGGGTATGCCAAGGAAGGGAGCTTCGCCACTAGTAATAATTACCTTCGAATTGTTGCTAGTAGACATTCGGTAGAAAGCCTCAATCGAACGGTATTTCAGAATGTCTGGGTTTAGAGATTCTGATAGTTTTTCGTTGGCCTCAGCTTGGGCATTAGCCTCTAACAAGATAGCGTTCGCCTGACCGGCAGCTTGAATTTCCACGCGTTGACGTTCTGCGTCGGCATTAATAACCGCAGCATTGCGTTCACCTTCGGCTTGGATAAGGAGGCGTTCCGCATTACGGGCTTCCTGTTGCTTGACAAATTCCATGCGCTGAGCATCTTGCTCTGCTTGCAGCTTCTCCTCGATGGAGCGGGCAAGGCCTTGTGGTAGCTGAATACTCTTCATGAGTACATTTTCCACAACTATACCCTTAGGTTTTAGAATATCGGCCATGCGGTCTCTGATCTGCGTTTCGATAATGGCGCGCTCACCGGAGTGCATGTCCTTAGCTAGGAAACGAGCGGTAACATCGGCTGATGCAGAACGGAATACTGGCAGAATAATTTGCTGTTCGTAAGAGCGGCCAATCTCCCGCAGAATATTTGGTGCCTGCTCAGGAATGATGCGGTACAGGATGGAAATCTCAGAACTAATCGTTAGACCTTCCTTTGAAGGCAGGTTAGAACGGATCTCCAAATTCACGGTACGTGTAGGTAGGGTTACAATGGTGCTGGTAAAGGGGTTGTAAGAACGCGGCCCTTCGGCTAGTGCTTGATCATTAATTCTACCAAGCTTTTGGCGGACGCCCACTTCACCGGGACGAACCACCACACAACTAGAGAGAAGAACTGCAATTAGGAGGCTGAGGGAACTAAGAAGTATTGGTTTCATTTGGCGCAGTTTTTTGGTTTTTTGGTAGTTTTACTATTATAAGAAATAGCTATGCTAGAAAGTTCGAGTAAAGAGAATTTTTATCTTGGCTGGAGGAAGGAGAAGTGGAGTGGGGGAGTCGCTTGGGTTATGAAATTTTCCCAAAAATGACGGGGCTCATCGAAAAAATTAAATGATTAGTGAGTTGGCTTTAATTGATTGTTGTAGAGTGGTTTATGTGGTGTTTTGGGGTGATTTTGGTGCCAGGATAAATCGAGTTATTTAATTTTTTCGATGGGGATTTTAACGAAACCAAAATCAGCGAAAATTTCCCTGCTTTTTAAATCCTTAGGCATCCCTTTTTTGTGAGAATAGGCCGGTCGTTGACTATTCTTGAATAAAAAAGCGGATAAAGAAATTACACTTTCCTTATCCGCTTAGGTGGTATGATTTCACCTCTAGGTGCAGTACCTGTGCTATTCTATTAGTCTGCTGGTAAGAAACGGGGGGCTTTGCGATGTTTAGTTCCTTGTTCAAAGGAGTAGGCAATCTCCAATAGTAGAGGTTCGGTCCAGGCTTGACCAAAGAACGAAATACCTACGGGGACTTCATCTACAAAACCCATCGGAACGGTAATGTTTGGGTAGCCTGCTCTGGCAGCCGGTGAGGAGCTACCTAACTGAAAGTGGTCACCATTGGTCCAATCAGTTTGCCAGGCGGGGCTACCGGTAGGGGCTATGATGGCTTGGAGGTCGAGTTCTTCCATCACTTTATCAATGCCCTCTTCCCGACTCAGTCTCATCATTTCCTGCAATGCCGTTTGGTATTCTTCCTCTTCGAGGCTTCCTTTTTCTTGCGCCATTTCTAAATAGCGCTGATCGTGATACTTGAGCTCAATTGAGTCTGCTTTGTTAAAAGCAATGAGTTCTTCTACATCTTTTATGGGGGCTGCTTCTCCTAAACTGGCGAAGTAATTATTTAAGCCATCCTTATACTCATACAACATGATTTCAAAAGAGTGGCGGCCGGCAATACCATCTACCAGTCTTTCAAGTTCAATAATCTCTGCACCTTGTTCTTTCATGAAAGCTACAGCTTGAGCGAAGAGAGAATCCACCTTGTAGTGATTACCTAATGGTGCCTGATAGATGCCAATACGTTTTCCTTGGAGGCCATCTGCGTTTAGGAATTGGGTATAGTCACTGTAGGTTTTGCTCTCACTGTCCAGGGTTTTACTGTCGTTTTCGTCAATGCCTACCATTGCACCTAAGCCAATTGCCGCATCACGTACTGTTCTAGCCATTGGGCCGGGGGTATCCTGGGTAAAGGAGATGGGAATAACACCACTGCGGCTGATGAGTCCTACTGTAGGTTTGATACCTACGATTCCGTTGGCGTGGGAAGGACAAACGATAGAACCATTGGTTTCCGTTCCTACCGCAAGAATAGTAAGGTTGGCAGAAACCGAAACGCCAGAACCAGAAGAAGAACCGCAGGGGTTGCGAGTAGTTACATAAGGGTTTTTGGTTTGTCCGCCTACACCGCTCCAACCACTAGAAGACATTTGACCACGGAAATTGGCCCACTCACTGAGGTTGGCTTTGCCGAGGATGATAGCCCCCGCAGCTCGGAGTTGCTTCGTCAAAAAAGCATCTTGCAAGGGGAAAGAGTTCGCCAGCGCGCGGGATCCAGCTGTCGTTGGCATTTTATCATGGGTATCAATGTTATCCTTGAGGATGACAGGGATACCATGTAGTGGACCACGAGATGATCCAGCCTGTAGCTCCGCATCGAGCTCTTGAGCAATAGTGATAGCATCTGGGTTGGTAATAATCACCGAGTGCAGAGCAGGGCCGTTTTGGTCAATCGCTTCAATACGGTCGAGATAGGCTTTAGTTAGCTCTTCAATACTGTAGGTACCCGCTGCGTAGGCTTCTTGAATATCAGCAATGGTAATCTCTTCCAGCTCAATACTGCTGGAACCCTTCGCGCCTTCGCTCTGTGTAGCACAAGATGTAAGGCTGAGTATAAATAAAAGGGAAACTGCTGCTAGAAACAACTGATTTACTAAGTAGCACTTTTTCATACGACTGCTTTTTGCTCGCAAAATAAGCAATGCGGTCCACAGAAAACCGGAATTATTAAGCTTAGCCCTTGGTGGTGAGTGATGATGATACCAATGGCAAGCCCGCACACCAAATTTAATCGGTGCGCGGGCTTGCTAATTCCTATTCAGTAAGGAGCGGAAGTTTAGTAATTCTTTTGCTTACTAGCCTTTCCTTTGTGAAAGTGTCGGGAAAGTGGCTCCAGTGTAGTGGTTAAACTTCTGACCAGATTGTACCGGCAGACGATACTGCCCGATAAAGCCAGCAAGTAGGGCCTTGATTTCATTTTCGTCTACCAGGCGGGAGTCTGGCCGTAGCAAGAAACCTAGTTGGTCTATATCACCATTAGGCCCCCAGAAAACGTGCATCCAAAGGCGAACACCGTTTAGGTCGTAATTCTGTGTCATAGCGTAGGCGTCAATTGCCTGTTGCATATCTAGCCAAGCTTCGAAGGCCTGGGTAATGTCACCGCCAGTAGCTTCTAGTAAGGTTTGGGTGTAGCCAGAGGTTAATTGTTCGTAACGCTGCTCTTCGGCACCAAGCAAGAATACTTTATCAGTTTGGGCAAAGCTAGCCACCGCACAAGAAAGAATTAACACGCTAGCAAGAATGATGTGCTTCATTTTTGGGAATTTGAATAGTTATGCCGTCAAAGTTACGCAACTATGCTGACGTTGAAGGAGTTTGGATTCCTAAACATTAGCAAGAGCAGTTAATCTGTGTTGGAAATTAGCAGTGCCCTATTGTACAAGCGTGTACGTATGCCAGTAGGAACATCCAGGGCAGCTATAGAGTTTCCTTCGACCCTATTTCCATGGTGTTCGTCTATAGAATAGGCGGTAATGGATAAATCTTTGCATCTTTGTTAGGTCATCAGCGTCGTATAGTTGTTAGAAAAAATTAGATTCAACTAAGTAGATCAGTTTATGATCATTGATTTTTTGTGCCTCATCGTAGGACTGTACGGCTTTTGGGTAGGGTATTCCCGAGGGATTGTCAAAACGGTGTTGACGACGGTCTCCTTTCTCATTGGATTTATGGCCGCGGCAAAGTTTAGCCCGACCGTTTCTACTATGCTACAAGAATGGATTGAAGCTCCTGGCACTATTATGTTGCCGGCCGCCTTCTTACTTACTTTTATCCTTACACTGGTACTATTCCGCATGCTGGCCAATGGTCTAGAAGGCATGCTAGAGGCCGTAAATATCAACTTCATCAACCAGATTGCTGGAGGGGGGATTTCCATGTTCTTCTTTGTCTTTTTGTACAGCGTGCTTGTGTCATTTGCCGATAGCTCACGGCTTATTGATCCTGATACCAAGCAAGAGTCGTTTACCTACGAAATCCTCGAGCCCATACCGGATTATGCTTGGTCAATGGGCAAAGCTGTTTGGCCCGTATTCCAAGAGTTTTACCAATATGCACTGGACATTATGGACCAGATTGATAGTCAAGTAGAACGTCAAGAGAACGATAAGTTCTTCGACATTGAAGAAGATGAGGGCACAGACCGACCTCGTCGCTATTAGCAAGTTGAGATAACCGAAATTAGATATGGTAATTAGTAGTGGTGAGTTTCAGACCTCACCTAAGTTGTAGTGACATTAATCGTCATAACCATTCCACCTTCTCCAAAGTGATACCACTAGCCTTAGCGGAAGCACCCCACAGCTGATAACCGCGCCTACTCCAAACAGTAGCATTTCACTACGAATGTATGTCATCATTGCCGATTGATCTTCCCGAGGTAAACTCCCAACCACTGCTTCTGGCCCATTTTCATCTAAAAATGTCTGAAAGCCATTGATTTCCTGTACCATGAAAAAAGCAACCCATAGGCAGACAAAAATGAGGCCGGCCTTAAAAATTCGCCAATCGGCAATAAAGGAATACCGCAGCTGAAAGATATACCGGGTAAAAGTGATCATGACTAGGATGAATACCAAATTAGGCCAAAGAAACTGGTATTCCGGTAGGCGATATAGAATAGGACCTACGATAGTGGCAGCCACCACGGCAGTGATTAATAACCAGATCAATTCAAGACGCAAAAGCAGGGTGCGAGTACCTTTCATGTATGCCTTTTTAGCGGAGCAAAGCTACAACACATCTTATCAAAATGAGTTCGGTGGAGTAAAAATTATCTGATCATTAATTGTATTGCGACGCATAGTATTAAGGTGATGTGAGTAGCGCTTTAGATATATAAATAAAATATATTTAAAAAAATGGTGTACATTTGTGACTAACCCCTTTCTCCTCCCGTCATAATGAAGAATTTGGGGGCAAACACTCATCATTCCCAAAATCCAAAAGTAGTACCGCAATAAACACTTGGTTCCTTGCGAGGATTGGTACCTCGCTCTGCTGGGCCTTGATACCCTAATGTAAACACAAGAAGTAATTTTGTAGGTTAACTACAAGGGGGATTCGAAGGGAACCGATCGGTTCCCTTCTTTAGTTCCAGTCTTTAGCGTTTAGCCTGATCTCTTCTAATTACCTCTTCAATCTGATTCACGTTCAGATTCTTTGCGATGATCTTACGATCAGGGTCGAGCACGTACACCTCGGGTGTAATGTTAACATAGTAGGTTTTATAGATAGAGCGGTTGGTAGGGTCAAATACATTGGTCCAGTTCATACCGGTTTTACGGATGTAGTCCTTCCAAATATCCTCCTCGGTGTCAATTGCGATCGCGTACACATCTGCTAGAGGTGGGCTCTGTTGTTGCCATTGGCGGTGCAGATCAACTAATACAGGCGACTGCTCCTGGCAGTGCTCGCAGTCGGGGTTGTACAAGTAAACTACGATATAGGGGGCTTTGAGATCGTAGATCGCTTGCGAGGTGCCATTTTCGTCCGGTGCTTTGACGTTTGGCCCCGCCTGTCCAACCAGGCTATTGGCCATTTCTGCTGCTCGAAGCTGGATAGCGTAAATATTGGTAGAGTCCGTCCAGAACGCACGATCATAGGTAATGTGGTTTTGAGCGATATGCACGAAGACGGCCTCGGAGTCCATTAGTGTGGTCTTGGACGGTTCATAGTTCAAAGCTACCCAGTTGACAAAATATTTATAATACTCAGACTGCTCAAAGCTAGGAAGTCGTTTTAATATCCGTTCCAGCGAAATGACAATACTATCGGGTTGTTGTGGAGTGAGATCTTCAAAATAGCGCGTGAGCTTGTTGTAAATTACCGGGGTATTCATGAGTCGCTCATCGGTAAAGTCTACTCCATCCCAGAATTCCATTCGATAAGCCGTTACCTGAGCATCATTGGGCAGGTCTTTACGTAATTCGGGGTTTTGTCCCGCTTTCTTGAAGACTGTAAAGAACGAATTTGGATGCTGATTGAAGATATCTTCCAGATAGGCTCGTCTAGCATTGATTAACTTTTGCCGACTTGCCTCAGCGGCCTGGTATTCACCAGATTCGGGTGCCGAGGTGTTTAGCTGTTGATTCAGTGGTGCTAGTTGGCGCTGATAGTTGCCCTCATAGGCTTGGACTTGGTAAAATAACTGATTATCAACACTACCTTCTACCTGCATCTGTCCGCTTAGGTCGTTCAGAGATGTACGCAAGTTAAAAGTTTGATCTTCAGCTACTACAATAGTGAAGTTGGTATTGTTGGGAAGTAAAACAAAGTAAAGTCCCTGCTTGTAGGGTTCGTTTTTTTGAAATCGCACTACACCATTTTCGTCACTCGTTGCCTCATCAGCTAAATACTGTTGATCGTTTAAAATGCCAATGAGCCTTACGTTCCCGGCGCCCATACCAGTTATCTCCAGCGTGAAATCTGCATTTTCTGCTACCCCAGTGCTCAAGTTTTCCTGGGCTGCATCTGCTGCACTACACTGCCAGAACAAAGCGCTTACCGAGAGTAAGCATAAAATTAGCGTCCAATTCTTCATGTCGAAATCCGGTATTGATAATTGTATTCACCTGCGAAAATAGCAAAGATTGTGCCGCGGCGCTTTACCTTTGTTACATGAAAGAGCGGAGTCTGCAGGAGATATTGGTAAATATTAAGGCGCTGGCAAAAGAAGAACGAAAAAGTACGCGCAAGTACTTTGCTCGCTTATCCAAACGGCCGCCCAAGCAGTTGGATCAGAAGATGGGAGAATTACACGAAGAGACTTTCGCTGAGTTTGACTGTCTGGCTTGCGCCAATTGTTGTAAAACGACCAGCCCAATCTTCCGCAATGTCGATATTGATCGGATCGCCCACTTCTTGGGAGTACGTCCCGCGCAACTGGTAGAAACTTATTTGCATCTGGATGAAGATGGAGACTATGTCTTGACTACTGCGCCCTGTCCATTTCTGGGTGATGACAACTACTGCTCCATTTATTCCGTTCGTCCACGTGCCTGTCGGGAATACCCTCATACAGATCGCAAGAACTTTCATCAGATCCTCAATCTCACCCTTAAAAATACCACTGTTTGCCCAGCTACTTTTCGCATCGTTCAGCGATTGAAGCAGACCCTGCCGGTCTAGTAGACGGTAAAAGCTAGGAAGGTTGCTGTAATTATCTTAATTTTACGAACAAACGTTCATTCGTAATCAAGGTCTATGCAACTGCAACACTATATAGAGGGGAAGTGGGTCAATCCAACTCAAGAAGAATTTATCCAACGTGATGCTTCTACCGGTACGGTCATTGGTGGCTGCTCTACCGAAGGCTTAGATTTTGGTAGCATCTTATCGTATGCGCGTCTGGTAGGAGGGCCAGCTCTAAGGAAGATGACCTTCCGCGAACGTGGCTTGATGCTTAAGAAGTTAGCTTTGCACCTCAATGATATCTGCAAGAAGTACTATGCTTTGAGTTACCAAACAGGGGCTACAAAGGCCGACAGCTGGGTAGATATTGAAGGAGGCATTGGGACTTTGTTTGCCTACGCTAGCCTGCGACGGCAGTTAGGAGATCAGCGGTGGTATGTAGAAGGGGAGGCCGCAAGGCTTTCTCAAGAGGGTACCTTTATTGGTACGCACGTACTCGTGCCGCGGCAGGGCGTTGCAGTTCACATTAATGCGTTTAATTTCCCTATTTGGGGGATGCTAGAAAAGGTGGCTGTGAATTTACTGGCAGGTATGCCGGCAGTGGTAAAACCTTCTGAAATAACGAGCTTCCTCACCGAGGCCATGGTCCGCGATATTATTGCGAGTGGAATTTTACCGGAAGGTAGTTTACAGTTAGTCCAGGGCTCAGGTGTTGGAATTCTAGACACAGTCGGGAGCCAGGATGTGGTGACTTTCACAGGCTCGGCTAGTACTGGCCGGAAGCTAAAAGGCTTGTCGCGAATTACGGATGAGGCAGTGCCATTTAATATGGAAGCAGATAGCCTTAACGCTGCTATTTTAGGAGAAGATGCCGCACCAGGAACGGAGGAATTCAAGCTCTTTATCAAAGAAGTGCGTCGGGAAATGACCACCAAAGCCGGGCAGAAGTGTACAGCGGTCAGACGGATCATCGTACCAGAAAAATATGTAGAGGATGTTCAACTAGCACTAAGTGCACAATTGGCAAAGACCACCATTGGAGATCCTCGTGCTGAAGGTGTTCGCATGGGGGCATTGGTGAGTAAAAAGCAGCAGTCGGTAGTTTTAGAGCGCATCGCACAACTGCAGCAGTCGAGCCAAATTGTCTACGGAGACCCAGAGCAGTTTGAGTTGATTGGTGCTACCGCAAAAGAAGGGGCTTTCTGTTCGCCCATCCTTTTACGCAATGACGATCCCTTGACGGCAACGGCTTCACACGATATCGAAGCTTTTGGTCCAGTGAGTACGATCATGCCTTACCGGGATCTTGATGAGGCAATTACGCTCGCCAACCTGGGCAAGGGTTCTCTGGTCAGTACCATTTGCACTTTTGACGCCAGTATAGCACAGGACTACCTTCTTGGGGCTGGAGCGCAGCATGGTCGTATCTTGATTCTCAATAGAGAGAGTGCTCCTGAAAGCACAGGACACGGTTCTCCTATGCCGCTAATGAACCACGGCGGTCCGGGGCGGGCTGGTGGCGGGCAAGAACTCGGAGGAATTCGGTCCGTCAAACACTATCTGCAAACCGTAGCCCTGCAGGGACACCCTACCATGCTGAGTCAGGTTACACAGCAATTCCAACCAGGCGCTGCCCGTACCGAGAGCGATATTCATCCCTTCCGCAAGCACTTTGAAGACGTGCAGATTGGAGATACGATTACCACAGCAAAACATACCGTAACGGAAAGCGACATCATCAACTTTGCCAACCAGACCGGAGATCGATTTTACGCGCATGTAGACGCGACCTCTCTCGAGGGCACACCATTTGAGCAGCGGGTCGCCCACGGGTATTGGGTGCTTAGTAAAGCGGCCGGCTTGTTTGTAGAACCTCGCAAAGGTCCAGTCCTACTCAATTATGGACTAGAGTCTTGTAGGTTCACCAAACCTGTATACGCCGGTATGACCCTAGGTGTTTATCTCACCGCTAAAGAAAAAATCGAACAGCAACAACGGGACGACGAAGACTACCGCAAAGGCATTGTAAAATGGTTGGTGGAAGTGTATGACGAAACCAATGAGACGGTTGCAATTGCTACGATTTTGACGATGGTGAAACTGAGAGCTGGAAAAGAGTAGAGTAGTACCAAATAGTAAGGAGAGGAAGAGGAAATGGGTGGTATTTGCTTTGGAGATAAACGCCTGTCGGCGGGCCCACCCTCTTTGTCCGGATCACCAGTCATCCCCAACCCTTCGCGGGTTACGGACACGCCGACTCTGTGCCGCTGCTGACTCTCGCCAGCGCAGTTTAAAGCCGTTCTATCTGCTCCGTTCTTACTCCCGATCAACGGAATGGCGGAGCCCATCATGCGTTTTCGAGCCACGGAAATATTCAGCTCGAGATTAAGCAGTTGTAATAAATACTGCTCCTTCGAAATCCTGGACAGACCTTATCCAGAATCAATAGTATCTGTTTCAGCTGTTTTTATAATGTCCTGCAACTGATGGAAAGATACCCACGCATCGCGGTAGAGACGGGTAAACTCTGATTGTTAAGCAACCTCCTCAATCGAAGGCGAAAACGGAACCCATCGGCAAAGCGTGTGTGCTCTGATTGGTATTGCTCAGTCTAGTTGGCATTACAACTTTCAGGAGCCTCAGGACTTCGACCCC
>JBCBWU010000083.1:0-28905 GCA_039816955.1 Bacteroidota bacterium | reverse complement strand
ACCGCTATGGGCAACGGTATTCTTTTATCCCGCTACACTGCAGATCGACTTCACCTCGAAGTAGGAGATAAATTTTCCATCTTCTTTGTTACCAGCCGTTATGAACAGTTGGAACGGCGATTCACTTTGGAGGGGATCTACGGTACTGGTCTGGAGGAGTACGACCGCCAATTCGCCCTGGTTGATATCCGCAAGATTCAACAAATTCTGGGTTGGGAAGAAGACCAAGTGAGTGGCTTTGAAGTCTTCATTGACGATATCGATGACTTGGGGCCCATTACCGAGTACGTCTATTTTGAAGAAATACCGGATGACCTCTATGCCGAAAGCATTCGAGAAAAAATGCGGGCCATCTTTGAATGGCTCGATCTACAGGATGTCAACGAATGGGTTATCATCGGCTTGATGCTCCTGGTTTCCATTATCAATATGATCACAGCGCTCCTGATTCTCATCCTCGAGCGTACAAATATGATCGGTACGCTCAAATCCTTGGGGGCAGGTAATTGGTCGATCCGTCGCATCTTTCTTTACTATGCGGCCTACATCATTCTGGTAGGACTGTTCTGGGGTAACCTATTCGGCCTTGGTCTTTGCTGGTTGCAAGACACCCTTGGCTTCATCACCCTGGACGAGAAAAACTATTACTTGGCCGTGGCTCCGGTGAAAGTACAATGGTGGACCGTATTGCTGCTTAACGTGGGGACGCTGGTCGTCACACTTCTTTTCCTCATTCTTCCTTCTTACCTGATTTCTAGGATTGATCCAGTGAAGGCGCTACGGTTTAAGTAGCGGTATTCGCGCAGCACACGTCAATTCTTTTTATTTCTCATCATATCACTCATGATGGGATCGTTTTTTCGTTATTTTCGGCCTTCCAAAAAGATGTCAAATGGCAAAAGCAATAATTGGAATCATTAACATATCAGACCGAGCCTCTAAAGGTATTTACGAGGATATTCCAGGTAAGGCAGTGGTGGCCACTATGGAGGAATATTTGATCAGCGACTGGGAGCACGTTTATGCCGTAATTCCGGATGAGCAAGATCAAATCGCGGCAAAAATGATAGAAATGGCCGATGAAGAAGGCTGTTGCCTGATTGTTACAACCGGAGGTACTGGTCCTGCGGTGCGCGATGTCACACCCGAGGCCACGGAACAGGTTTGTCAAAAAATGATGCCAGGCTTCGGCGAACAAATGCGACGGGTAAGCCTACAGTATGTACCTACTGCTATTCTTTCCAGGCAAACGGCGGGTATCCGGAATAATACCTTAATCGTCAATTTACCAGGTAAACCCAAGGCCATTCGCGAATGCTTGGATGCAGTCTTTCCAGCAATCCCTTATTGCATTGATTTGATTGAGGGACCTTATTTGGAGGCTAATGAAGAAGTAATAAAGGTATTTCGACCCAAATCAGCCATTAGAAAGTAGGTAGACTATTGTCCGTTCGTCAAACGGAGAGCTACAGATACTCTAATTGCCAGAGGGGTGTGGGTCATCGGCTTGGCTTAGCCTCCCTGCGCGAGCGCCAGGGAGTGTCAACCGTGAGCGCCAGCGAACCTAAACGCCAGCACTCCGAGCTTTCACCGTGGCCGCCAGGGAGCCTCACCCGCGAACAAGATGGGCCTCACCCGCGAACTTCGCGAGCCCCCTAATCCCGTAAAAACTCCAATTCTTCCTCTGCGTCCAGCTGCACCATAATTGTAGGTTGGCCAGTGATTGGATCTTTGGGGCGGTATTTAGCCACGTAGTCGACGGCTTCAATCATATCCGAGCGGATACGACCGAAGTGATCCGGGTAGGGGCTGTCAGTGAAGTGTGCCACCGTAGTAGCTAAGGGCCGGCCCAGCATTTTGATTAAATGTCGACAGTATTGATCACGGACGACGCGGGCGGCAATTCGACCATCGGCCAGGCGGGCTTTAGGGCGAATGCGGCCATTGGCTTCCGTAATGACGGTCAATGGGCGTGAATGGTAAGCCAGGAGTGTTTCCAGGCGTGGGTGTAGTTGAGGAGCGTAACTCTTGAGCATAGCTAAAGAGGAAAACAAAACTTCTGGTTGCTGGCCTGTTTGTCGTCGTTGAATTCGCCGCAAGCGCTCTAGCGCAACGGGGTCATCGGCCAGGCAAGCGACCGACCAAAGGGCATCGGTAGGTAGGAGTAGTAATCCTTCGTTCTCAAGCACGTTTGCTGCTCCCTCAAGATCGTAGCGTTGAATCATAAAAGCAGGAGCTAGTGTAGCAGTCATCAGCATATAAGAATAGTTTGAACTAGGGTGTACACACCAGGGGTGTGACTAGGCTCAGCCAACTACTCAGAACATAACTGGGGAATAGTTAGTTGATCCTGGTGAAAAAAGCTTCGTACCTTTTCGGTACGCACATCGGATTGGGGTATAATTACGTTATACTTCAGCCCAACGCATACGCGAAAAGGAAATGTCCAATATGTTACGAACCTGAAAATTAGCCGCTGAAATGAGCCTGATTTGCCTATTTTAGCCTAAGCGTAGGCTCTGCGACCGTTTTTGGGATGAGTGAATATGTGCTTGCGTATGCTTTATACTGTTCAAAAGTTAAGATCGCCTTCTAATTTTTTCGCAGACTCCCCGTGTCGCTTCTTTATAGTCGCTCCGCAGTAAGTTTTTGAAAATGGTCCGATCTAATTCTTTGAACGTATGTTAAAACATACTCTACTGCTTTTGGGAATTGTTAAGTTTCTACGAGTTGATTCTATGCCTATATGAACTTGATTTTTCAGACCGTATTGTTTTGTTAACTTAAAAATTCCAGTTTTGCGAGAAAACGATCACCCACTATTGCGCTGCTTTCTCCTACTGTTGCTGTCCCTCAGTTTATATACTAGCTCATACGCAGCCCACCTCATCGGTGGAGAAATGACCTACAAGTGCTTGGGTTATACTAATGATGACCCCAATAGTAACTCAAGGCGTTACGAGTTTACGATCAATGTATTCCGCGATTGTTTTGGTGGTGGCTCCGAGTTTGACAGCCCCTCTTTTATTATTAACATGCACGTGACCCTGTACCAGGGCAATTCCTTCTACAATACTTATTTTCTGGAAGCACCAAATATAGAGCGGATCGATATTGAGGAGAATATTGACAATCCTTGTATTGTCGTCCCATCCAATATATGTGTGGAGGAAGGGCGTTACGTTTTTGAGTTGGATCTCCCGATTGTCGACGAGTCCTACCATATGGTGTACCAGCGTTGTTGCCGGAATAATACGATCACCAATATCTTAGATCCCCAAAGTTCGGGTTCTACCTACACCATTGAGATAACACCGGAATCACAAGAGTTTTGTAATAGCACGCCCACGTTCACAGAGTACCCACCAGCAGTTTTGTGTGTTGGGGTACCGTTTAGTTATGATTTTTCTGCAGTGGATGAAGATGGTGACCAACTCGTATACGAATTTTGTAGCCCATTATTGGGTGGTGGTAACCAGGGACAAACTGACCCAAATGGTGTGGCTCCTGACCCAGACCTTCCTCCACCTTTTAGTAACGTGATCTTTTTGGCGCCCACCTATACTGCCCAGAATCCCTTGGGAGTGGACGCTGAATTTCAACTGAATCCGGGCTCTGGTTTAATGACCGGACAGCCACAGTTTACGGGCCAGTTTGTAGTGGGAGTATGCGTTTCTGAATTCCGAAATGGGGTGCTTTTGAGTACCGTACGTCGGGATTTTCAGTTCAATGTTACGACTTGTGAGGTTACCGTATTTGCCGCGGTAGATAATGATTCCATTGCTGCTGATGGGGCCTACGTGGTCACATCTTGTGGGGATACTCAGGTGGATTTAGTTAATGAATCGGGCCTAAATGCCTTTATTGATGCCTATCGTTGGGAGTTTCCGGATATGCCTGGCGGCCCAGTCGTTTCTGACGAGGAGGATTTCTCCTTTGATTTTCCTGGCATCGGTACCTATGAAGGATTTATGGTAGTGAACCCGGGATCAACCGATTGTTCGGATACAGCTGATGTACGGGTGCAAATATTTCCTGGTTTAACCAGTGATTTTACCTTTGAATATGATACTTGCGTAGCGGAGCCAGTCACCTTCACCAATCTGAGTACGACTGATGGAGGGCAAAATATTGTTAGCAATCGCTGGCGCTACGGAGATGGAACGGCCGAAGATATATTCCAGAATATTTATTCCTATTCCGAGCCTGGAGACTTTGCGGTTCAATTAGAAATTGAGGATGAGAACGGTTGTACGAATACTAGTGCTCAAGTGGTGTCTTATTTCCCGGTTCCAGACTTAATTGTTATTGCACCCAGTGAATTTAGGGGTTGTGTGCCCGCCGAAATATTTTTTAACAATCTGAGTTTCCCCATTGATGAAACTTACAATTTTGATTGGGATTTTGGAGACGGGCAGTTCGGTACTGACTTGAGTCCTACGCATTTGTACGAAACCCCCGGTATTTTTGATGTGTCGCTTGCCATTACCAGCCCAATTGGCTGTACTACGGACACCACCTTTGAAGAACTAATCTTAATGGAACCGGCACCTACTGCTGGTTTTGTGCTTGCGCCGGATGGTTTAACCAACTTTGAACCCGAGGTTCAGATCATTGACCAATCACAGGATGGTTACCGCTGGTTCTACGATCTTAACGGCGAAGCGACTAGCCTGATCCAGAATCCGATCTACGCTTTTCGGGATACCGGATTGGCCTACGTGACCCAGGTAGTGACCCATCCTAGTGGTTGTGTAGATTCTTTGACACAATTTATTGACATAAAACCGGAAATAACTTTCTATTTTCCCAATGCGTTTTCACCCAACGGCGATGGCACCAACGATGTCTTTCGGCCAAAAGGCTTTACCCGCGGGTTCAAACGCTATCAGATTCAAGTCTGGAACCGCTGGGGTGAACCACTCTACACTACAGTTGATCCATTACAAGGTTGGAATGGCCGAAAAGGAAATACCGGACAAGATCAACCACCTGGAGTATATTTGTATGAAGCAGTTTTGGTTGGGCCCAGAGGCGAACAATTTAACTACAAAGGGTACATTACCTTGATAAGGTAGTACATGAAAAAAACCACCGTGGATGAGGGGCAGAAATTGGATTTTGGTAGGCTTACTGCTGTTAGTGGTAAGCCCAAGTTGGTCTAGACATATCATTGGCGGAGTAATGACTTATGAATGTCTGGGAAATGATCAATACGAGTTTACACTGAGGGTTTACCGTGATTGCAATTGCACAAATTGCGCTGTACTTGATGACCAGGCAGAGATCGGTATATACAAGTGTAGCAGCCCAGACGACTGTGACGGACAGTGGCAGAACAGCCCGTATGACCGAGTAAGTGTATCTCTAAATTCGGTCAACCAGGTAGATGAACCGGACTATCCCTGTTTAATTCCACCTAATGTTTGTGGGGAAGAAGGAATTTACCGTTTTACACTTACCCTTCCCCAATCCACAGACAGTTACTTCGTCTCATACCAACGTTGTTGCCGAAATGTGACCATTGCTAACATTCTGAACCCGGAGGATTCTGGTGCTACTTTTATGATTGAGTTGACACCGCTTGCGCAGCAGCTGTGCAATAGCAGCCCGTCTTTTGAGACTTACCCTCCGATGATTATCTGCAATGATGCGCCCTTGGTTTATGACCATTCTGCTGTTGACCTTGACGGCGATCAGTTGGTTTATGAATTTTGTGCACCGCTGCTGGGCGGAGGGCCACAATTAGATCCGGCGTTTTATAATACCTGTACGGGAGCAAATCCAATTCCGGCTTGTCCACCGCCTTACAATACGGTTACTTTTCGGGCACCTAACTATACGCCCACGCAACCGATGGCCGGTGATCCGATGATTTCTATTAATCCGCAGACGGGATTAATTACCGGGACACCAGAGTTTCAGGGACAGTTTGTGGTTGGGGTTTGTGTATCCGAATACCGGAATGGTCTATTGTTAAGTAGAGTTTTTCGAGACTTCCAATTCAATGTAGCCAGCTGTGACCCTACAGTGGTTGCTGACATTGAAGAGGATGTGCAAATCAGTGATCAAGAGTTTGTCATTAACTCCTGCGGAGAATACACTGTAACCTTTAACAACCAGAGTTATCAGCAATCCTTTATCGATAATTTTGGCTGGACATTTGATGTCGGCGGTGGCCACATGGAGTCCTTTTCTGAATGGCACCCTACAGTTACTTTCCCGGGAGTAGGTACTTACGAAGGGCAGCTGATTCTAAACGAGAATACAGATTGTGGAGATACGGCACGGATCTTTGTGAATATTTTCCCGTCGATTGATGCTAATTTTTCTTTTGCCTATGATACTTGCGTGGCCGGGCCAGTGGCCTTCACGGATTTGTCTACGACTGGCTCGTGTTGCCTTACGGATTGGTCCTGGCAATTTGGGGATGGTAGTTCGTCGATTACACAAAATCCGGAACATATATACCAACAACCTGGAGATATACCGGTGACCTTAACGGTGCAGGACATTAACTCCTGCGAGAACAGCTTGACGCAAATTGTACCTTATTATCCGGTACCGTCCTTAATCGTTATTGCGCCTAGTGAAGAAACTTCCTGCCAACCCGCCGAGATATTTTTCGATAATCTCTCTTTCCCTATTGATACCACCTACGATATCTTCTGGGACCTGGGAGATGGGGGGAGCAGTACGGAGATTAGCCCAACCTATATCTACGAGAATCCTGGTGTTTACACCGTGAGTGTGGATATCACCTCGCCGATTGGTTGCCAGATAGATACCGTATTTAATGACTTGATCACTGTCCTACCTTCGCCGGTAGCAGGTTTTTCCTACAGTCCTGATCAGCCCAGTAATCTATTTCCTGAGGTACAGTTCACGGATGAATCCTCTGGTGCGGTTCATTGGCGTTGGGATTTTGGTGTTCCGCCGTCCAGCAACACACCTAGTCCTACCTTTGTATTTCCGGATACGGGCCTATATCTAGTGTCGCAAATAGTAACCCATCCTAGTGGTTGTACTGATACCTTGACAGCCTTGATCGATGTGATCCCTGAAATACGCTATTATCTGCCTAATGCCTTTAGCCCCAACGGAGATGGAGCGAATGACACCTTCAAAGGGAAAGGCTTCTTGAAAGGGATCAGTGAGTTTCAATTCCGCATCTGGAATCGCTGGGGAGAACCTGTTTTTACTACCACAGATCCAGATATAGCTTGGAATGGTCAAAAGAATAATGTAGGGGCTTTAGCCCCAAATGGGGTGTACTTGGTAGTCGTTAAATTCAAGGACCCACGTGGCCAGCCCATCGAGATGAAAGGTTATGCTACCTTAATTCGATAAGAAATAAAACATTATTGTTTGTTTTGTCCTGAAAAGCCTTACCTTTGCACGGCCAAAAATAAGACAACGATGGACGCCATTAAATTTGTACACGAACAACTCACTCCCAAGCCGGAACATCCCTCGTTTCGCGCTGGTGATAACGTTATCGTAAGCTATAGAATCGTGGAAGGTGATAAGGAGCGTATCCAGGACTTCCGCGGTGATGTAATTCAAGTAAAAGGAGAGGGGGCTACCCGTACTTTTACTGTTCGCAAAATGTCGAACGGTGTGGGTGTAGAGCGTATTTTCCCAATCTCCTCGCCAAATATTGTGGGCCTTAAAGTAACGAAGCATGGCAAGGTGCGCCGCTCTCGCCTGTATTATCTACGTGATCGTGTAGGTAAGAAGGCTCGTATTAAAGAGCGTCGTCGTCTCTAAGGCCTAGTTTTCCATTCTAACAGGAAAACTCATTGATCCCGAATACTGCTGGTGTAGTGTTCGGGATTAGTTGTTTACGCCCATAATTTGAGCGAAGACTAAAGAGAAGGGGGGAGCTGAAATAATTTTTCCATTGCTGGTCCGTTTACATACTGCTACGAGAAAGCTAATACAACATCTAGTCAATTTTCATTGGTTACGGAAACTTTTCAGTGCGTCATACTCCCTTGGCGTCGACTATTTTTCGTGCTAATCCGCCTACGGAGCATTGCAGCATAAATTGCCTCCCATTCGTTTTACGTGTGTGAAACTTTGCAATTTTAGCATTTTCCTCAGCTGTGGCTTAGATGTTTTCCTATTCCCAGTTGGACATTCATCCCTGAAATTGCTTAAATTTCACAAAATATTGCCTAATCACAACATAAGGTAGGTCAAACCTATAGCCTGGTTCAAGCCCTATCTGATTAGCCGAAACCACCATTATATGAGAATATCCATCGTCCTTGTCGCCTTAGTTTCGCTTTTTTCGTCCTTCTTCTCGCTCCAGGCCCAGACCTGTGATCAGCATATTGCTGATGACCGAATTATCGCCGGAACACACATCTTGCGGTCTGTCCAAACTACAATGGTGGTACGTGGCAATTATTCTTACGCCCTTGCCCTGATGTCAGATGACAAGGGGATTACTGCTCGCATGGAATCGAGTGGTGGGATTGAATTTAACCAGGATGATGAAGTCATCTTTATGGATGCCAATCAGGTCCGTCGTAGTTATCGCTTCATTGGCATGGGAGAGATGGAACGCCAGGGTGGTATTCCCGTTCACACCAATTTGTTGCAGTTGGATATGACGGCCTTGCAGTGGTTCTCTGATAATAATATTACTACCATCTACCTTAAAAACAATATCAGCAACGAAATGCGGAAGTTCACGCTAACTTCCAACCGCCTGCAAGCTTTCAATACGATGGCTCGGTGTTTTTACCAGGTTTTAGATCCAAATAAAGTGGTGGACAAGGGAGAAGCTGGGTTACTAATTCCATCGGCGAACCCGGGTGCAAGGACCTCCTCGGCGGCTCCGTCGGGTACTGGTGGTGCCAATACCGGCAGTCGGCCCGCTGCACCGACCAGTGATGACGAGTTGGTAGATCTTCGTAGACAACTATCGGAAACCAAGGATCGACTTCGTAACGAAATTGACGCAGAACGCCGGAAGGCCGATCAGGTTAAGAGCAATCTGCAAGAAGAAGTAGCCGCAGCCCGTGAGCAAGCTGCTCAGCAAAAACAGCAATATGCAGATGAGGTATTAGAAGCTCGTCAGCAAGCACAAAAGGCTATCCAGGAGGCACAAGCCTCTTCAGCTGAAGCGGTACAGGCAGCGCGCCAAAAGGCGGATGATGAAATGAGCGAAATCAATGAAGGGGTGGTCGCTGCTCGCCAAAGAGCTCAAGATGCCATTCAAACGGCCCAAGTAGAATCAGCGGAGGCCGTAAAGCAGGCTCGTGACCAGGCCGCCCAGGAGATGGAGCAGGTACGTCAACGTTTAGATGAGGCCAAGACGGCTTATGCGGATGAGGTAGCCAGTGCAAGGGAAACATCCGATGCCGAGTTGAATCGAATTCGGGATGAGACTGCTGCCTCGATTCAGCGCGCTCGTGAGCAAGCCCAGGTAGAGCGGGAACGTACGACGGAAGAAGTGGTAGAATCGAAAGAAACCGCTGCGGAGCAAATCCTTCGTGTTCAGGAAGAGACCGCACAAGAGGTAGCTGCGGCCCGAGAGCGCGGTGTACAAGAGAAAGAGCAAGTAGCCTTTGATGTAGCTGAGGCGCGCCGAAAGGCAGCTGAGCAAAAGGCGCTGGTTGAGCAGCAAAATTCAGCTGAAATTGCCGAGCTACGAGAGAATGTAGCCAAAGAAAAAGAAACGGCGACCGTGGCCATTGCTGAGGCAAGAGAACGCGCCGCCGAGGAGGTAGAGAAAATCCGGGCGCAAGTAGAAGACGAACGCAATAAAGCAGCAGCTGAGGTAAGTGCGACTCAAGAATCGTCAGCAGATGCAATTGCAGCTAGCCGGCAAGCAGTAGCCGATGAGCAAGCCAGTGCTGCGGCCGAGGTACAGGCGGCCCGCGAAAGAGCAAGCCAGTCTATTTCCAGTATAAATCAAGAGGAGGCTGCTGCGGTAGCAGATGCCCGCGAGCGTTCAGCGCAAGAAAAAGAAGAGATTGCAGCAGAGGTGGAAGCTGCAAGAACTCGTGCACGTGAAGAAATCGAACGGATTCAGCAAGAAGCACAAGAGGAGTTAGCCGCTTCTCGTGCCCGACAGGAAGAGATCCAAAAAGCTGCAGCAGCCGAGGTTGAGGCTGCTCGCCAAAAAGCAGAACAAGAAATAGCTGCCGCTAGAGCAGCTGCAGAGGAGCAGGTGACCGAAACACAGAGCCAGGCGCAGGCTGCGAAGGATCGTTACGCGGAAGAGGTAGCGAGTGCCCAACAACAAGCTGCTAAGCGGCAAGAATCCATCGCCGAGGAAGCCGCTGCGGCAATTGCGGAGGCGAAGAGCCGAGAAGAAGAAATGCTGAATGCTTCTGCTTCTGAGATACAGGAGGCTCGGGAGCGTTCGGCCAAGGAACTTACTTCCGAACGGGAGCGTGTGGCACAAGAAATTGCCACCGCTCGCCAGCAAGCTGCTAAAGTACAAGAAGAAACTGCCACTGAGGTAGCTACCGCTCGCCGGGATGCAGCCGAAGAAATTGCAACTATTCGCCAGCAAGAGGCAGAGAAAGTAAAAGAAGCTAGCGAGCAGGCAGCCATTGAGTTACAAAAGCAAGCTAATAGTTTGGCCGCCGAGCGGGAACGTGTAGCCGCTGAGAAGGCCAAAATTCAGGAAGGCTTGGCCAATGAGGTGAAGCAAGCTCGCGAAAATGCAGCCCAGGAAAAGGAGCGCCTAGCACTGGATGTACTGGATGCTCGTCAGGCCTCGGCGGATAAACTGCAAGAAACCCGTGAGCAGGAGGCAGAAGCAGTAGCAAAAGCCCAGCGGGATGCCAGTGAACGCATTCAACTATCACGTGACCAGGCGGATAAAGAAGAAAAAGCTTCTGCGGATCGTATTGCCAAGGCTCGTGAACGAGCCGATCTGGAGATGCAAACGCTACGGGATCGAGTAAGAACGGAATTGGAGCGTACTAATGCAGAAACAGCAGAAAAAAAAGCGACTTACGCTGCGGATGCAGAAGCGGAGCGGGAGCGTTTGCAAGCTGAAGTGGCTGCGGTGCGTCAAGAAACATCTGAGACGATCTACGAGGCGCGCCGTCAGGCCACAGAACAGATCACCAAAGTGAAAGAAGATAACGCCACCGCTATTGCCGTTGAACGGACCAATGCTGAAGAAGCCAAGGAGAGAATCCGTCAGCAAGTAACGAGCGGGGAAACTCGTTTGCGCGACCTGCAGGAACAGATTAGAGTAGCCGAAGAACGCCTGCGTCAATTGGAAAAACAGAACAACGGCAACGGCAATTAATTGGCCTTGATAAAGTTGGGGTTCTGAGAGAACAGACCTCCATCGAATTTTTTCGATGGAGGTGTGTTATTTTTAATAAATTGTAAATCAATTGGTTGTGTTGGTTTTGGCCGCCTAGGATGGTAAACAAAAATCGAGTTATTTAATTTTTTCGATGAAGATTTTTCAAAAGCTAGTGGCACCCAAATTTTTAACACACTGCACTTTCCTAAACATGACTTGGGCATGAAACAGCACCGCCCTGATAATCGTATCTTTGTAGCCAATACTTGAGCAAAGCCGTATGCGAAATCGCAGATTACAGTTACTAACTTACTTCGTGCTGGGTTACATGACCTTAGCTTTCGTATGGTGGTCAGTACTGTTGTGGACAAAGAACCAAGATGCCTATCGGGCTAAGATTGAGCTACAGCAACTGGGAATGGCTGCGGAAGGTGCCATAGCTAGCCCAATGGATTTTTATACCTCTGAGCGCTATCAGGAATTGAAGAGGGCTTATCGCCGCCAGGAACGAATGATCTTAGGCGAGACCATTTTTCTATCGATCAGCTTACTGGCCGGTATGTATGTAATCTACTTAGGATATCGCAGAGAGGTCAAGGCCTCCAGGCAGCAGCGCAATTTCTTATTGTCTATTACCCACGAGCTCAAAAGCCCAATTGCGGGGATACGACTGGCTCTGGAGACGATTGCTAAACGTGGAGATCGATTGCCAGTGGATAAACGACAGCAACTGAGTGAACGCGGCATTAAAGAAGCTGATCGTTTGAATAAACTGGTTGAGGATTTGCTACTATCTGCTCGTCTAGAAAACGCCTATCAGTTTCAACAGGAACCTTTGGACTTGACGCAGATGGCTAAACGCATTGTAGGGCGGATGAAGCAACAGCGTCCAGATGCACAAATCCAGCTCAATATTGCGCCTGATGTGCCTCAAATTCAGGGTGATCGGCAAGCACTTACCTCAGTGTTAATCAATTTGGTAGAAAATGCCTTGAAGTATTCGGGTGGACAACCCGATGTAAACGTAAAATTGCACACTGCAGCGAACCAAGAAGTGGTATTGGAAGTGGAAGATCATGGCATTGGTATATCGAATTTAGACAAGGAACGCATCTTTGAAAAGTTCTACCGAGTTGGTAGTGAGGATACTCGCAGAACAAAAGGTACCGGTTTGGGGTTGTTCATCGTGAAAGAACTGGTACGTGCTCATCAAGGGCACATCAGTGTGAGTGATAATCAGCCCCAAGGAACAATTTTTAAGGTCACTTTACCGGCACTCGCTGCCTGATTTGCCCAAGCTGTTCCAGAAAATTTGATCGTAAAACTATGCTAAGAATTCTTTTAGTAGAAGACGAAGAAAACATCCGCGAGACCGTCAAACTCAATCTAGAGTTGGAAGACTATGAGGTAGTGGCTACTGATGATGGTAGACAAGCACTAAAGTATACTCGTGAGCAACATTTCGACCTTCTGATCTTAGATGTCATGCTTCCAGAGGTAGATGGATTTCAAATCTGTGAGCAGGTTCGCTTAACTAATCGTGATGTGCCAATTATCTTTCTTACGGCAAAAGATACGGCTCAAGATCGAATTACTGGTTTACGGAAAGGTGCCGATGATTACCTAGTTAAGCCTTTCAATTTGGAAGAACTGTTGTTACGGGTGGAAAAATTGATCCAGCGTACTAGCAAAGCGCCAGAAGTAACCCCTGATATCTACAATTTTGGGGAGAATACTATCAACTTTGCCACCTATGAAGCCAATGGGAATCCTGGGACGTTTACCCTAACCAAGAAGGAGGCGATGTTACTCAAATTGCTCATTGACCGCAAGGGAGAGGTAGTAAGTCGTCAGCAGATTTTGCAATCTGTTTGGGGGTATGATGTATATCCCAGTACGCGCACAATTGACAACTTTATCCTTTCCTTCCGGAAATATTTTGAGCAGGAACCACGTGATCCTCAGTTTTTCCTTTCGGTACGTGGGGTCGGCTATAAATTTGTTGGGTAGTAGCCGCGTTGCTTTTCCGGCAACTTCCCTATCTTAACGGGGTAAAGTTGGATGATATGCAGCAGGAGTTGAGTAAATACCTGGGAGAGTTATTATTTTATCATGATCGCTTAAGCGTACCAGGCTTAGGTACTTTTGAGTTGAGACATGCCCCCGCCCTGATTGATCAGGTGCAGGGCCAGGTAAGCGCACCCGCCAAGAATATTCAGTTTAACCCTAATTTGGTCATGGACGACGGACTGTTGACGGATTTTATCCAGCAGCGGTTGGGCTGGTCCCTATCGGAAACCAAGCAGTGGTTGGCTCGACAAGTAGCGGAAATGAATGCTGCTTTGGATCGTAAGGAAATTGTCGAGTTGCCAGGAGTAGGTCGCTTTTTCCGAAACTTTGAGAACCAACTCCAGTTTGTAGCGGAGAATGTAAACTTTAATTTGGATAGCTACGGCTTACAAAAAGTAGCTGGTCAATTAGTACCTCGAGCCGAGGCCGAGAAGATTCCTGCCTTAAAGAAGAAACTCCCTACTCCTCCTCCTACAAAGAGTACGACTACTGCTCCTAAACAAGATCTAACCTCCATCATAGCTGCTAATTTGACTTGGGTGCTGGCCGGAGTACTGGTTCTGGTTTTGGTTATGGTGTATACCTTCTATCCAAGGAAAGCTGCGGAGGCTCCCGACAATGAAAATATTGCCAATCTACCACAAGAGCGACTCAATGCTAGTCCTTCTAGAGTTCCGGAGGAAGAAACAGCTCCCGCGCCTTCCAATGAAGATGGTGCTACTAATCCATTAACCGGTACACCGGAGCGTCCTGTAGAGGAGGATAGTCCGGCAGATACTGGGGATTCTGAAACAGATACAGAGGCTCCGACCTTAGCACCGGAGGAACATTCAGCGGTGATTGCGGTAGGCTTGTTTGGTAATCCAGACAATGTTCAGCGGCTATTGGAGCAACTTTCTAAAGAAGGCTATGCACCGATCTCCCGACCAGAAAATGGCAATACTCGGGTTGGGGTAAGCGTACGTTATGAGCAAGAGCGAGAACTACAACGTATTCTTCGGGAAATCCGGGATAAGTACGCATCTAGCGCTTTCATCCTAACCCGCGATGGGGAAGAAGTGAATGAGCGTTAACGTCCATTCGTATTAGAAAAGTGTAGAGATAAGTTCTCGGAGATCTCAAAGATCTCCGAGAACTTTCTTGTTACTTTTCAATGAGTAATAGAGCAGAGTTACGGCCTATCACCATATCTGTAGCACTGGTATTTCCCATGCCGTCCAGGTTAATCTTTCCGGCATCAATAATTTTGGTCCAGTTACCGGCTGATACTTCAATCTCTTGGGCTTCATCAGCGCCGTTGAAGGCTACGAAAATACGTTTCCACTCATCTCCAACTGCCGCTCCGTTTAGCGTGTAGGCGACTAGGAGCTCGCTTTCGGTATCCATGAACTGCAGATTTTTCTGAATAGCTTCTGTGCTAGTCATTCGGAACGCAGGGTGTGCTTTGCGTAGTGCTATAAGATTGCGATAGTATTCGAACACGTCTTTGTATTCCGTCTTGCGGTTCCAGTCAATCTGATTGATTACATCGGGGGAGTTATAAGAATTTTCGACGCCATCTTTAGTTCGTAGCATATCAACACCAGCGTGTAGGAAACTAACACCTTGGCTAGTCAGGACCATGGTTCCAGCCAATTTGTGCATTAGAATGCGTTCGGCATCGTTAGCACCCGGGCGGGAGATGTTCAGGCGATCCCACAGGGTGTGATTGTCATGACAACTCATATAGGTCATGCACTGATCAGGGTTGGGAGCCCAGGCCGCCTCTGAGTAATTTACGTCGCCATAATCTACTTGCGGGTGTTGCGTAGCGGCAACGATGCCGAATTTGACACTTTCTTTGAGATCCTTATTTCCACTAATGAAACCAGTAGCGTCGTGGGTGAATACGTGTCCTTTGATGCCATCCCGGATGTCATCGCTAAAAGCGGCTACTCCGTTGAGTTGTGGGGTGTTGGCTTTTAGTGCCAGTTGATCATCCACTAGGGGGCTATCACCGGCTTTCCAGCCTTCGCCGTAAATGAAGATGGTAGGATCAATGCTGTGCAGATCCTCGGCCACTGCGTTCATAGTTTCGATATCATGAATACCCATGAGATCTACCCGGAAGCCATCCATATGGTATTCTTCTGTCCAGTAGCGCATAGATTCCACCATGTATTTGCGGAACATTGCACGATCAGAGGCGGTCTCATTGCCACAAGCACTAGCATCGGAAAAGGTGCCATCTCCGCGCTGGCGATAGTAATAGCCAGGAACCAATTGATTGAAGATAGACTCTTGCGTCTGTCCGGTATGGTTATATACCACATCCAGGATCACGCGGATACCATTGTCATGGAAGGTTTTTACCATCTGTTTAAACTCACTAATGCGCATTTGCCCATCGTAAGGGTCGGAAGAGAAGCTGCCTTCTGGCACATTATAGTTCAGTGGGTCGTAGCCCCAATTATACTGCGGTACATCTAGCTTAGTCTCGTCGATAGAGCGGTGATCAAATACTGGAATTAAATGTACATGAGTGATTCCCAATTCCTTCAGGTGATCCAAGCCTGTAGCTTCTCCATCAGGAGACTTCGTGCCGGACTCCAAGAGCCCGTAGTATTCGCCAGGGTATCCGGAGCCAGAAGATGGGTGAATAGTCATATCGCGTACGTGCAGCTCGTAGATGATAATTTCATTGAAGTTGTTGAGTGCTGGCCGGGTATCGTCATCCCAAGCTTTGGGGTTAGTTCTGTTCATGTCCACTACTTGCCCACGTAGACCATTTACGCCCACAGCTTTTACATAGGGGTCAGTTACTTCTGCGTTCCAGATTCCATTGTACTTGGCCTGGAAAGCGTAATAGCGTCCTTCAATATTTCCCTGCACTGTGGTTTCCCAAACACCCTGTTCACCACGCTCTAGCGCAATGGTTTGTAGCGGCTCTCCTCCAATACCCTTTTCGTAGAGGTGCATTTGCAATGCTTCAGCGACGGGTGCCCAAACCTTGAAAGTGGATTGTGAGAGACTAAAGGTTAGCCCTAGATCGGTGCCATTGTAGACTGGATAGTCATCATAAGAGGCGTATTCTGGCACAGTAGCTTCATTTTGACAGCTTATAAAAGTACTACCCAGGAAGACCATGAGTAGCAAACAGACAGCGGTGGTTTGTAGTTTCATACACGTTTATTATTAATAAATTCATGGTACCAATGACCAATCATCCCATTGACCGATTTGGTGAGATCATTTTCTGGCCAAGCCAATTGATCCTGGATGAGTGGGATTAGTTGTTGTAAGCCGTTAACATCCGTTGTTTCCTTGGCTGGAAGATAGTTCTTGAGCCGTTTTTTCCACTGAGGAGGGAGCCAGTTAGCAGGCGATAGAGTAGCGTCAGGGGTGGTTTCATCCTCCGGAAATGCAATGTTATGGGGTTTGAACCAATTTTCTCTCAAAACTTGGCGATAAAGTTGCATGCCCCGACGTAATTCATTGGGAACTTGCTGCCAAAACTGGATAAACTCCAAATCCCAAAGCGGAAGGTGCCACTGACAGCCAAACCACTCGTAGGCTCTAACTCCGTTGACGATATATTTACTTACATACTCGCGTAGTACCCAATGCTCCAGTTCACTGATATATTGTTCCTCATCCCGAATCTCCTCCTTAGGCAGTAGTGGAAGCCAGTTTTGGCGGGTGATAGGATCAAGCTTGTGTACAAAACGACTAAGCAGCTGCTCCTGCAAGCGACGAACCCGACTAGGTGGCCAAGGAATTTGAGCTTTGGGTAGATAACTTCCGGCTTGAAAGTCACCGCAATACCCGGGGCAGATGATTTCGCCACCTCTTAGCCATTCCTTTTTCTTCAATGCCAGCAGAGAAAAATAGTCTTGTTCCTGCGGCAAGGCCGATCCCTTACTAGCAAATTCCGCATAGTTGGACCATTCATCATCGCCAAATTGACTGATTAAGTCAGCATCGTATGGTATAAAGCACCAGTCAATTTGCAATTGCTCCGTAATCTTACGGGCAATCCGTACTTCTGTACTATCTGGAAGGCCGTAGGTAAAAGCCTTAAGGTTGGTGTATCCTTTGTAGTGAAGAGCAGCCAATAAGATTCTAGAATCATAACCACCACTAAGTGGAATTATGATCGTCCGCTCACCCGCAAAACTAATGAGCCGGTTGATGCTGTTTTCCAGTACTTGCTGGAAGCTTTCGTCCCACTGCTCATTGGTGTGCTGTGGACTAGCCGGGCGCCGATGGGGGAAATAGTTGTGCAGATAGCACAAACTGCCCTTTACTTCCAGTATTTCTCCAGCTTGAACCTGCTGCCATCCGTACCAAAGCGTGGCATGGCCGGGAATAAATTCTGAATTAGCAAGGGCCTTACTGGCCTGCCACACATTTGCAGTGCCAGGGGCAAGAACAGGTTGATCGCTTAGGGTAACTTGTTCTGAATCCACCCGCCAAAATAGCGGAATAGAACGCGCAATATCCGTAGCTGCCAGGTGGAGGTTACCCTTAGACCACAATAAAGCAAAATGTCCATTCCAATGCTTAAGCAGACTTGCTAGATCAGCAGCAGACCGTACAGTTTGGAGCGCTTGGTCGATCTCCTCTATACCGAGCCAATGTCCATCGGTGAATACATGCCCGGTCCACCAACCTGCAGATAGGGGCTGCCAAGAGCGGGGTGACTTTTGCTGTACTTGTAGCTGTACTTGCATAAGGGAAGCAAAATACGATGTATTGGGAAAAGGGGAGGAGGAGATGAACAGAATTATGCAAATAGGAGTGTATAGGGAAGTGTTTTGAGAACGACCCGCACGGCGGGACCCACCCTAATCGCCAGGTCCAGCAACTACCCGTTCTGTCTGAGAACAGGCAGCAGGATCACACCCCTTATAATGTGACTACATCATAAGGGCCAACAACATCCTATACTAAACAGAAAAACTAGGAATAAATTACTCTGACTAATTTACCACCTGAGCTCAAAAGTGGTAAGGGAATGGGGAAACTCTGATTGAGCGCTTTTCTGTATTTATAAAACAAAAATAAGAAAAATATTTTAAAAATAAAATTTAAGTAGGATTATGCTCTTGGGCACCAACGAAGTGGGGTGAGGTTATCCAGTAGTATATTTCCACTGTATCTAAACGGCCCCTCCTGGTGGAAGGCCTCCAAAATGAGGTAGCGGATAGGACGTTCGGCTTTTACCTCCACTCGATACGACTGCCAGTAGGTATGTTCGATTAAAGGTGACTCATAAAGTAATTGATCTTTGCTGCAGCGGTCCGTACTGCCCCAGACACGAAGTTTGAGTGGGTTGTTGTAACCACTGTAGGTGGGACCACGGGCCAGGTCGATCTGAAAAACGTAGCAGTCTTCTACTTCGATCGTACGTTCCAGGCGTTGGGTAATACTTTCCCAGGTGCCGTTGGCTCTGGTAATGAGGCCAACAAAGGTGTCGCCATCGCTGGGTTCTTGATAAATGCCCCAAAAGCCGGGTAGAATATCAGGGGTAGTGAGGGGTTCGCAGCCCATCCAGCCGATGGGAACGGTAGCATCTGCGGGCTCGCCTTCAAAAGAAGGATTTTGCCAGAAGATGGGTGGTGGGATGTCTTGTGTAGCGGCAAGAGCTGGAAGTAAGAGGAGAAGAAAGACAAGTCGGTTCATTGGGGTGATATTGAATAGTCTAAAATTTGGTTAATGCTTGGGTGTCAAATCTTGTGAAGTTTACACTGTGAGTTGGTTCTTCAAAGTTATAGAATTTGCCATCAGATTTGCGATGATCTTGAAGTTATGTTTTGCCGCTAGTGGACAGGAATGGAACTTCTAGCTGTTGGCCTAGCGATGTGGAGTAGACACGCCACAGGCGTGAGACCGTGCTGCAAGCGTGGGCCGAGTGACCGCGAAGCAGCACCGAAGGTCATAACGAGCTGCAAAACGTAGCGCCACGCCTGGGTGTGGAGGCCCCAATTTTTTGATCTGCCAGAAATTAGTGATGTTTACACTTGGTAAAAATAGCCACAAAAGCAAATGGGAGTAATCCAACGGCAGAGTATTAAACGCTCGCTGGTGTCGTACATTGGGGTAGGAGTGGGGGTGATCAGTACGCTCTTTATTTATCCGCTGGAAAGTACTTTGTACGGGCGGATCCAATTTGTACTGAGCGTGGCCTTGCTGCTGTCGCCGGTTTTTTCCCTGGGGGTGAAAAGTTTGGCGGTACGGTTTTATCCGGAGTTTTCTGAACAAGCCGAGCATGACCGTGGGCTGTTTCGGTTACTGCTCCTCCTTACGGTCGCCATATATCTAATAGTTGGTGGCGGATTTTACCTGAGTCAGGACTGGTGGCTGGATACGCTGCACATTTCTAGAACATCCAAGTTCTATCTGTACGCTGATGTAATTTGGCCACTGGCTTTGTTATATAGTCTAGTTGACTTATCGACGCTATATACCTCTAATTATCAGCGGATAACGGTTCCGGAGATTTTTACTAACCTCTTCTTGAAACTGGCAGTGCCTACTTTAATTTTGGGTTACCATTTTCAATACTGGACCAGTACCGTTGCGCTGTATGCTTTGTGGCTGGTATACGCTATCATATTATTGAGTTTGCTGGTGTATCTGCATCGGCAAGGACAGCGGTTTAGAAAAATAGAATGGCGCTTCCTGACGCCTGAACGTAGGAAAAGTATGCTGTCCTACGCACTGTTTGGGGTGTTGGCCTCCCTGGGAACACACCTTGCTTTCCGTTTGGATAATATTATGACTACGGAGTATCTGGGGGAGACGACGAACGGTTTCTACAATATTGCACTGTTCATTTCCAATACCATTGCTATCCCGTATAATGCCCTGATTGCGATTGTGTCTCCGTTCATATCTAGCTACTGGCAGAAAAACGATCTGGCCAACATCCAGGATGTTTACCGACGCTCGAGCGTGAATTTATTAATGGTAGGGTTATTTTTATTTGGACTGATCTTCCTCCTCTTGGACGATATCATTAGTGTGTCAACAGATTCTGCCGGAATGGAAACGGTGCGGAATGTGATTATAATCTTAGGAGTTGCCAAGGTGATAGATGTAACGGCTGGGGTGAACTCCGCGATTATTTCATTTAGCACAGCCTACCGCTTCAACTTTGTGGTAATCTCCATTCTTGGCTTATTAAACATTGGTCTAAACTTGTGGCTAATTCCTATCTTTCAAGTGATGGGAGTAGCCTTGGCAACCTTAATTTCACTGGTCCTGTTTAATTTGATCAAGCTGGTATTTATCTACTGGCGCTTTGGAATTCATCCCTTTACACGGCGCCTACTGTGGGCTTTTTTACTTGGTGGGGGCTTGATATTCTTGGTGAACCTCCTGCCCAGATTTACGGATTGGTGGTGGAATGTGCCAGTTATCGGCGGGTTATTCACACTCTTGTTAGGAAGTGCCTTTATCCTGAGTGGGCTTTTGCCGAAGCCACGTGAATTGTGGGAGATGCTCCGTAACCGTTAATGCCAGCTTTGTACCTTTGCGGCATAATAGAATAGACCGCAATGAGGGTATTTATTTTGGGAACGGGCCGTAATGGCTCGAGCACCATCATCAAGGCTTGTCAGCATATTACCAATTTTAGTAGTAGCCACGAATCGCGCACCAAGCGTCTGGGAGCCGCTCGTTTGGATTACCCAGATCAGCATATAGAGGCGGATAATCGCTTGAGCTGGCACATTGGCGAACTGGATCGTTTGTACGGTAAAGAAGCCTTTTATGTATACCTGACGCGGGACCGGCAGAAGGTGGCCGAAAGCAGCATGCGGCGTTATTACCAACCCATTAGTATTGTTGATAGCTATTGTGGTGGCATCAAGATGATTCCGCCGGAGAAGCTTAATCGAGAAGAGCGTTTACAAGCTTGCTACGACTATGTGGATACGGTAAACGCCAATATTGAGTTATTCCTCAAGGATAAGCCTCACCAACACACGGTCCATCTGGAAACGATTGCGGAGGATTTTGAAGTACTTTGGGAACGCATTGGGGCGGAAGGTGATAAAGCTGCTGCACTGGCAGAGTTTGAACACACTTATAATGCTTCCGCAAAACGTCGCCCATTTAATTTACTGTATCGTCTCAAATTGCTCGTAATTAGAGAAGTGCGTCATTGGACAATGGTTTTGGGAGGTTCGAGTTAACCTTTACGAGCGATATGTATTTGGAATTCATTGATGCCGGGTACGACCTTGCGTAGTCCATTGAATAAGCGCCAGGCACCACTCATGGGAATAAATGAGCGAAGGTAAATCGCTTCGCTTTGAAAGCCTGTTTCTTTTAAAAATCTACTGACTTGTTTGACTGTGTATTCTCGTACATGGCCCATATGCTGAATAGTCTCAAGCTTGTGAAACTCCTCGTAAGGGTCATCAAAACCACGCCCTAGGAGAAACAAGACAATATTGCGGACCGCATATAAATTGGGTGTAGAAAGGGCTAGGTAGCCATCTGGGTGTAGGACACGATTTACCTCGCGCAAGGTCTGAATGGGATTGATGCGTAAGTGTTCAAAGATTTCGTTGAAAATGATGTAGTGGAAAGAATTGTCAGGGAAGGGTAGGGGTTCCGTTTCTACATTGTTTTTGATGATTTTGAGCTGTGTACGATCCAGGAAAGCTTGTTATCTTTCGGGAAGAATGTCAAGCCCGGTGACGGGATAGCCTTTTTGTTGTAGTAGGTAAGTAAGGTGGTAGGGCGAGCTACCCACCTCTAGTATTTGACCTTTACGATAGTATTGCTCCAATAATTTAAGGTCATGGAAATATCGCTTGGTGTGAGTACGCAAGTAATTCTTACTCCATTCCACTAGTGTACCTTCATCCTTACTAATTTCGTTGCTCAGTGCCTGGATCAACGCCTCTTTAGTCATAACCTCTATAAGTCAATTATGTAATGCCTTCGGAAAAAGGCCCTCAAAGATACCGGATGCAAATAGAATTGAAGTAATTGGGATGGGAATTATAATATTAGTTCAACAGTAGTACCAAGTACTTTCCCTTCTTTATCCTTTGGTTCAAAGATTCGAACTTGACAGTGGGAGTTGGACAGTAGTTCTATTCGCTTTTGCGTAATAGTCATACCCGCAGAGCGATGGCGGAATTTACTCTTACTAATTGCCTTGAGTTGCTTCGTATAGGAGATACCTGGTCCGTTGTCCTCAATGGTGATTTTGAGCTGTTCATCGACTTGCTGATAGCTAATGACAATTCTGCCGTCGCCCTCCTTATGTTCCATGCCGTGTAGTACTGCATTTTCAACGTAAGGTTGTACCAACATAGGAGGTACCGCTAGCCAATCTAGCTCAATGGAGGGATCGATATTGAAGTAGAAATTGAAGCGATTGCTGAAGCGCTGCTGCTCTAGTTGCAGATACCGCCGTAATAAATCGATTTCGTCTTTGAGTGCCACCTGTTCTTGCCGGGAGGCCTCTAGGGCGTAACGGATCAGCTGCGAAAAACTGGCGATTAAGCGTACCGCTTTGTCTTTATCAGCCTCCTCGCCAATGACCATACCTTGTATGGTGCCGAGACAATTGAAAATAAAGTGTGGGTTCATTTGGGCCCGATAGGCTTGCTGTTTCAGTTGACCGATCTCCTCCTGCAAGGCGAGTCGTTCTTTCTCGCGTTGTAAGTTGTTTAGGCGTTGCCTGAATAGGAAGTAAATGATCAGTAGCCCCAAAACAAAAAGTAGTAGAATAAACCAGATTCTCCGGTAGAACGGAGGCCTTACATCTAGCGGGATAATTGTGGAAGCGCTCCAGGCGGTGTTGTTTTGCAGGGCTTGGATTTCCAGCTGATACTGATCAGGAGCTAGGTCTACAAAGTTTAAATCGTAATTGTTGGTTTCAATCCAGCGGTTATTCGCACTAAGACGGTAGCGGTAAATGGTTTGTTGATCGGCGAGGTAGTTCTGAGCTGTATATTGAAGATTGAGTTCGTGATTGTGTGGTATATTTTCTAACTGCTCTAGTGAAACCTTACTTCCGTTGAGTGTAATAGACTTGATCTTGACTCTGGAAGAAGATTTGTACTTATGAAAGTCTAATGGAATACTTACCACCTCCTTTGGGGTACTAATCCAACACTGGTCCTGCCAAAATGCTATATCGGAAATGGAATTTGATGGAAGTCCTATTAGGTTGGAAAATGTGCCTTCAATTTGTAGGCTATCTTGGAATGATAATTTGTATAGGCCATTGTTGGCAATGGCCCAAATGGAACCGGCTTTATCAAACTTGATTTGCTTAATGATCAAATCATCCAGAATGGACGTGACTACGCCTGTTGAGTGGTTGAAATGCAATAGTCCCGATCCCTTTGTACCAACAAGTAGAGACTTGTCTGGTAAAAGAGCAAGGTCGTTAACCTGTAGATTTGTAAAGGCGGAGTCTAAGAGTGCTCCTTGCCCTTTATCGTCAGCTTCTACTAGAACTATTCCGGCACGAGTGCCGAACCAATACTGTTCAGTAGCAATCTGTATACCACATAGTACGGCATTATTTTTTAGGGTTCCTCTAAAATCCCTATAGTTCTCTATGATGTAAGGTGGATCTTCGGAAATGCGGGATAGCCTTCCCTGACGGACAAAGAAAATAAGTCCAGTTGAGTCTGTTTTCTTAACAATCCCGTTAACTAATACTTTAGTAAAAGGGGTGCCATCATCTCGGTATTGGATAAGCTTTTTCCATCTGCCTCCGTTCAAGACGGCTACTGGGTTGTAGGTAATTATTTGGTTTGTTCTATCGAATCTGGATAATTCTAAGATTTCATATAAATCGTTATTCGTTCGAATTTCCTGGACATCAGCAGTGTTGTTTAATCTGAGAAGTCGACCAGCACGGGTACTGATCCAAAGATCATCTTCATGACGCAATAAAGCCCCATAATAATTGATGTCAGTGGGACCATTGAAACTTTGGTATTCAGGTCGCGGTATGTAGATTAAACCACCTTCGATAGATGCGATCCAGATACCTCCTTTTTTATCTTGTGTTATGCATGAGATCGTTTGCGTGCGCAACAGATATTTACGAGGAGTGTTCTGCTGTAGTTGTTCAACGCTATCAAACCATAATAGGCCTTTCTTTTCGTAGAAACCTACCAGGATGCTTCCATCATTCAGTGTTTTGATAGAGTTAATGGTTCCGTGCGTAAATTCCCTAGTGGTTTTTAGATTGAAATCTCGGTCAAAAAACAGCAAATAATTGCGATACTGAACTAGATAATAGTTGTCAAGGTAGAAGGCTGCAACAACATCTTTTCCACTAATTCTCGAAGCTTGAGGAATGTGCTCTTCTGGAATACGCACATTCCGTATTTCATCGGGGTGCCAGTTTTGGTAAATTTGAAATGCCAGTCCTTTATATCGGACGAAATTCGCACTGATTTTATGTGTCCACAACACTTGCTCATCAAAGCAATAGATTCCATTCAAGAAGCGAGTATTGCCATTTAGGTTTATTGTTTTAGTTACTTCTCCAGTACTACTCACCGTAATAACCCCTAGGCTTTCTAAGGACACATGGAGCGTACCCTTCTCATCAACGATAAAATGTTGTATAAGGTTAAATTCTTTTCTAAGGTCTTGGAAAACATGGTTGTATTGATAAGCAGCAATACTGTCACCTCGATGGATGAAAAAGTTACCCTTAAGACTGTGCATCCAAATCCAGCCCCGGTGGTCTTCTTGTAAGCTAAATATTGTCTCATCGGTCAAACCCTGTGCTTTGCCAAAATGCTCAAATTCGTGACCATCGTAGCGGGCAATACCGTTATCTGTCGAGATCCAAATGTAACCTTGTCGATCTTGGATGATTTTGTAGCATTCTACACTTGGTAAGCCATCATCGGTAGTGTAGTTGAAGGATAGCGGTTGAATGACCTGGCCTAACGCTGATGGAAAAGGTGCGACTACAAGCCAGAGAAAAGCCACAATAGAAAGAGATGTGCGGTATGTCATCAAGTACCTCAAAATGAGTAGTTCGCTACGGTTGTTAGCTTTAAGATAAGTAGAGTTTCCAGAACGAAAAATCGCACTTATTGTGAGGGAGAAGGGGCATTTCCAAATTCAAGATGAAAGCTTCCGAATTCGGGATCAGAGTATCCAAATTGCAGATAGTTATATTCTATTTTTTTTCTGCTATTATATTTGGCTAACGAGCAGATTGACAGCAAAGAGAAACAGCTCTTTTGCTGCTGTTCGAAAACGCGCTCTCACATTTTCAACTATCTCAATACGTTTTATTTCTCTCTGATAATTTTGAGGCAGCAATCGGGAAGTAATTGATTCCGGTTTGCTGTCTGTTTTTTGTGCTCAGCGGAAGTCTTTGAGCTTGGCCAAAAAATTGTCCTTACGAGCGCGCGCCAGTGGAATGGTTGCTTGGTCCCGCATAATGATTTTACCTCCGTCCTGGAAAAGGTAGCTGCTGATCCAGCTCATATTTATCAAATGAGATTGGTGGCAACGGAAGAAAAGGTGCTCTGGCAAAATTCTTGCGAACCCGGCTAAATTTCGTGCAACTACCACATCGGGTTGTTGGTGTAAATAAAAGGTCGTGACCCCTTTATCAGAGCTGAGACGAATGAGGTCTCTAATGGTGATAAAATGGTAACCTTGGTCGTTATTGACCACCATAACTTCAGGGTCCTGTTGTTGCCATTGTTCTTCCACATTTTTGAGGCGATCACCAAGCTGTTTGCGGTTTTTACCGAGCTTACATCGCTCCACTACTTCAGTCAGGCGATCCGGGTCGATAGGCTTCAACAAATAGTCTAATGCGCTGAACTCAAAGGCCTGGAGCGCATACTCATCGTAGGCTGTAACAAAGATCAGATGAAAGTCTTTCTGGGGCAGCATTTCCAGAAGATCAAAGCCCGTGTACTGACCGATCCGGATATCGAGAAAGAGAATGTCTGGTTTTAATTGCCTCAGGAGTTTAGCAGCAGTAACAATGTCTGCGGCTTCGGCAATGATGTTCACCTCTGGGCAGTACATTTTGAGGATGCGCTGGAGGGTAAGGCGTGCGTTTTTCTCGTCATCTACGATGATGGCTCGAAGACGATTGTTCATATGATTTTAGCGTCAAACATTATGTAATGGGGCAATGGCAGTGCGCTTTTACCAGTAAAATAGTCCCAAAGCTTCCGGCGCAGCGGAGCAATATAGTCCTTTTTGGCTGTCGTGTCAACCGTTATCGCTAACAGAAAGGAGTTCGCAGTAGCCAAAGAACTTCCCACGCCGGTCAAATACTTCCCTGCGGATGATTCCTACCCCCGGTGAGAACCAGTCGCGTAGCCGGAAGCGTTTGCGCACTAATTGGGTTACCCAAAGCTCATAGGCCATGGCTACGCAGCCAAATCCGCCCGCCGGTGTAGAAAGGTCTTCCTGATCCAGAATGAGTACCGGGCCTATGGCGAGATCAAGGTCAATTATTTTACTATCCCCACTGTAGCCACTTACGTGGGAATACGATTGCGGTATGCTATCTCCAGGGGCCAGGCCATTAGGAAGTAGCCAACCGTTTTCTTCTGTGCGCATATCCAGGTCAGTAAGCGATTCTAGCATGTCTGGTGTGAGCTTAGAAAGCAGGTCTTGCTGTAGCCCCCGGGCGGTGCATTGTACGGCGTACTGCCCTTGGTATACGGTGTCTTGAAAGCTGTTAATAATGGTAAGGTTAACCTTTCGTTCTTCTTGATTAGCGGGTTGGGAGGGCACCGTATGCCAAGTCTGGTAACTCACCTTTTTATTAGAGCCGTACCATTGATAGACCCACTGCCGGCCAGCTGGATATTCCAATATATCCGTACAAGTCGCTTGCGCTTCAAGCGGAGACAAAGGGGAGAAAAGCAATAGAACGATGACAATCGTGGTGAGATACCGCACTAATTTGAGTATTTGCTAGCGCAAAAATACAGATTCGTTCGGAAAGCCTTCTAGTGCAGCTAATAGGACCAGCAGCACATCCTGGTACGAGTCTGAATAAATTGCCATAACGCCATTTTCATATCCCCAAACTAAAACCTATCTTTGCGTCCGCTGTTGCCGGAACTAAGTACGCAGCGTAAGTGTTAGAAGGCCATAAAGCGGAAAATTAGCACAGTCGAATAACTTTCACGGTCATTTCCACTTCCAACTTTCACTTATACCCTCGGTCCCGTAGTACAACGGATAGTATGTAGGTTTCCGGAGCCTGAGATGGAGGTTCGATTCCTCCCGGGACCACTTAAGAAAAGGCTTTGCGCCTGAATGACAACGTATTACACATTTTTAGAAGTGCCGAGTTGTCGTTTGCGTTGGCGTTTTGAGCTGGATAAAGCTAAAGGAAATAGGGTTGGTTCGCAAGGACTGACCTTTTTTTTGTTACCTATCGGGGGAATAGAGCGATATACAGGTACCTCGATATGGCAAAGTAATACAGATAAAGAATGTCTATTTGTTGTACTTTCTGAATATGGTATTGACGAATTCGAAGCCGTTCTTAAACAGGATGTCACAAATATTATTCGCCTCCTCAATAAGTCCTGATTCAAAGAGGTAAGTTAGGAGTTCTTCAGTTTGTTGCTTGCTTGGATAAAGTAGCCTGGATGATGTTGGAGCTGAAGAAATAATGATTTGGTAGATTAATGACGCTTCTTTCTCAGACGTCGCGTTGTTCTTGAATCGGACAAGGCTATCGTAAAGGCTTCTAGCATAGAATGTTGTCGCTTTGTTATAGTTACTTAGGGAAGCAGTTGTTAGCTCAACTAATGTCTCATTAACATTGTCAAATAGACGTAGTAATTCAGGTAAGCAAGCCTGCAGTTCCAAAGCTTCAGGAGCTTCAGGTCCACCATATTCATTCAGAATGTAGCGCCATAGACTTTCTATTTTTGCCCGGAAACCTGCTTTTTCATCAGCTTCTTTTAGAGACTCAACGTACTTTACTTGTATGCCTATGTATCGTATGAAATCAGCTATCAATTGAATCGGGCCACGTTTTAGAAACAGTATAAGCAGGCTGTCTTCTTCAAATTCCTCCAATCCCCAGAAGAACTGAGCTGCAAGGTGACGTGGTAAGCCCTTAAGAGAGCGATCATTCGCTCTCAATTCTGTATTGATCAGACGTTGATAATGGGGCTTAAGAATTTTATGAATGGCTTCATCTCTAATGGGTTTGGTAAAAAGAATTCCACCAATGAATCCATTCCAATATTCGTCTGTCAAATCATAAAATCTCTGAACATGCTTTAAGGTCCAATCTCTATCTAAATAGATGAAGTTCCACATGAACCAACCAAGTAAGATAAAACTGTCGTGGATTTCTTTCTTTAGGGTTTCATCATATAACTCCCGAGTTGTTATTCTCCACTTTACGTCGTCTTCTGTTTTTTGCAGCCTGGCATTAAGAAGTGAATACTCCAAGACTGCCCTGAGAACCTTTCCTGCAGTAGAATTTGCTGAGTAGTTGACGGCTTCTAAGCTGGATTCATTGTAGTCATCTTTCTTCTCCAGCAGTGAAATGAGTGCGAATA